>JAZRNU010000066.1:0-8390 GCA_045648325.1 Eubacteriales bacterium
GCCGAGGCGAAATATTTTGCCGCTGAATATGGCACTACCGCAGAGACAATTACTATCAATGGAATAAGCGGTTGGAAATATATTTCCACAGAAGATTTCGAGGGCAATACCTATACTGTTGTAAACTATATGTTTGAGGATGATACATACATTGTAGAGATTTCCTTTTGGACAATCAACACCGAAGCGGAATACACAGCAGTTAACGAAATCATCAATACTTTGAAGAAAAACTAATTTGACAAAGTAATACAAACGAGCGGGGTGCAGGTAACAACCCCATGGTTGGTATGACTGTTGCTTGCGCAGTTGCTGTTTACGAAGCAAACAAATAATTAACCTATAACAATTAAAAAAGACACACCGTTTCATATCGGTGTGTCTTTTGACTTTTTTAATCAAATGCTTTTAGCGGATTTGAGATCAAGAAGCGCCTTCATCACATTGGTATCCTTGCCAAAATGTCTGTAAAGCGAGTAATAGCAATCAAAAAGCTTGTTGTAGATTTCCACGTTTTTGGCAATCGGACGGTATGTGGTGCCGTCTTTTATTTTCAAACAGTCGGCGGCGGTTTTAATGTCGGGGTAAAATCCTGCGGCGGTTGCGGCGTAGAGTGCTGAACCGTATGAGCCCGAAAATTCAATGCTCGGTACGAATATTTCGCAGTTAAGCACGTCTGCATAAATCTGCATCATCATCGGATCCTTTTGCGAAATGCCGCCCGATGCGGTGATCTTTTCAATTTCAAGACCGCTGTTTATAAAGTTTTCAAAAATCACCCTTGCGCCGTAGGCAGTGCCTTCAATAAGCGCGCGGTAAATTTCCTCGGGCTTGGTGTTAAGGTCAAGACCCAAAAGCAAGCCCGTAAGCCTTGCGTCTGTAAGAGTAGAACGGTTTCCGTTAAGCCAGTCAAGGAAAATAAGTCCCGACTCTGCAGGTGAAAGCGCAGAGGCCTTTTCGCGGAGATATTTATGAATTTTTTTGTTTTGGTTTTTCGCTTCCTCATAGTAAGATGCGGGAAGTGCATTTTCAATAAACCACTCAAAGGTGTCGCCAACGCTTGCCTGTCCCGCCTCGTAGGTGTAATATCCGGGGATAACAGATTCGTAACCAAGCCCCGTAATACCGTCAACCTTCTTTTCCTCCTTGCTGTGCAAGGCCAAAATAGATGACGTTCCCACTATCATAAGAAGGTTTTTTTCCTCCGTTACCGAAAGGGCGGCCATAGGAGCAAGCGCGTCTATAACGGGAGTTGCAACTATAGTGCCTTCCTTTAATGAAAACATTTCACTGCCGCGCTTGTCAACCGCTCCGCAGGGATTTGCAATCGGTGAAGGGTTTTCCGTAAGCTTGCCGCCTGCACAGCCTTTGAGCGCAGGGCAAATTTTTTCAATAACCGAATCGGAAATAAAGCCCGATTTCTCATTCCAAAGACCCTTATATGCCAGAAACGAGAGCGATGCAGTCCTTTTGCCGGTAAGCATAAGCGAGAGCCAGTCGCCTGCCTCGATAAAGAAATCGGCTTCGTCAAAGACCTCGCGCGATTTGTTGTAAATTTCAAGCACCTTGGGGAATAAGCTTTCAGAGGAAACCTTGCCGCCTACCCTGATAAGAGAAACGGCGTTTTCGTTGCAAACGCTTGTAATAAGGTCTGCCTCACTTTGCGCCGCATGGTGCTTCCAAAGCTTAACGTATGCGTGCGGATTGTTTTTAAACTTCTCGAGAGTGCAAAGGGGAGTGCCGTCCTTTTTGCAGGGCAAGATGGTGCAAGAGGTAAAATCAATACAAATTGCCTTTACCGCTTCCGCGTGAATACCCGTTTTATCAAAGCATTGTGAAATAACGTCTTTGAGCGCCAGAAGGTAGTCGTTTGGGTGCTGAAGTGCAAATAAATCGGGTAGCGGCGTACCTGTCGGCAGCGCCTCGTAAATGACCTTATGCGGATATTCCGAGGTCGTGCTTATTTCCACTTCGCCCGTTTTTGCGTTAACCAAAACCGCGCGTGCCGAAAGGGTGCCAAAATCTATACCGATAACGTAATCTTTGTTTGTGTGCTTCATCTGCGGCAAGCTCCTTTGCTTTTCTGACCTGATTAGCCTTAAAATTCTGCTTTTTAAATATTTTATCATAATGCAAAGATAAAAGCAACAGCGCCTTGTAAAATATTACTGCTTCGGCTGCTATAAAAAAATCCCCCGATTACGGGGGGATTTTTTATCTTTGTATTTTTCTTTTTAATTCGTCAAGCTCACGCTTTGCTTTTGCAAGCTCCTTGCGATAAAGCTCTATAATCTTATCCTTTTCTGCGGCAACGTCGTTTCGCACGCTTTTGAAAAAACCTCCGATTTTATTGGGAGCCTTTGATCCAATTTCGCGAATACCCGAATAAAGCGCGGAATTTTTTGAAAAGATAGCGGTCTGGTTTTTTTCCATATTGGCAATTTTTTGCTTTAACGATTCGTTTTCGAGCATAAGCTCGGCATTCATTTTTTCAATCATTGCGGCACGCTCGGTGCGAGCGTCAACCGATGCCTTGTAGGCTTCAAATTCGCAAACAACCTGCTTGATGGCGGCATCGTTTTCCGCCTTTAATTCGGCGCATCTTTCCTCGCATTCGGTAAGACGTGCAGAAAGCTCAACCGTTTCGGCATCGAGCGATTTTATGTATTCAATAACCTGTTTTCTGTTAAAACCGTGAGAGGAACGCTTAAATAAATTACCCTTCATAATGTGCCTCCGAAAAAACTCTATATTCTAATTATACCCGATAATTCCGTTAAGTCAATCGGAAAATAAAAAAATATTTAAAAAATGCGAAATTTTTACAAAATATTATAGACTATTTCCTTGTTTTATTATATAATTAAAAATTGAAAAAGTGTAGCCTTTACACAAACCTATATCAAGGAGCAAAAAAATGGGAATATTTTCATCACTTTTCGGTGCGAAAAGGGACTTAAAAAAGATACAGCCTATCGTAGATAAAATTCTTGCGTTGGACGAAGAATACGGTGCGCTTTCAGAGGAAGAATTAAAGGGTAAAACAGAGCTTTTCAAGACAAGACTTCAGTCGGGCGAAACGCTTGACGATATTTTACCCGAGGCGTTTGCAACTCTTCGTGAGGCGGCATGGCGTGTGCTTGGAGAAAAGGCATACCCCGTTCAGCTTATCGGCGGCATAGTTTTGCATCAGGGCAGAATTGCCGAAATGAAAACCGGTGAAGGTAAAACCCTCGTTGCAACACTTCCTTGCTATTTGAATGCCTTAAACGGCAAGGGTGTTCACGTAATTACCGTTAACGATTACCTTGCAAAGCGTGACTCCGAATGGATGGGCAAGGTTTATAAATATCTCGGCCTTTCGGTAGGTCTTGTCGTTCACGGAATGAAGCACGATGAGAAGCAGGCGGCATATAACGCCGATATTACCTATGGCACCAATAACGAATTCGGCTTCGATTACCTCCGTGACAATATGGTAATCTATAAGGAGCAGATGGTTCAGCGCGGTCACGCCTTTGCAATAGTCGACGAGGTCGACTCGATCCTCATAGACGAGGCAAGAACTCCTCTTATCATTTCGGGTCAGGCAGATAAGCCCAACGAGCTTTACGCAATGGCAGACCGCTTTGTAAAGGGGCTTCGCTCGGTAAAGGTAGTTGAAATGGATAATAAGGAATCCAACGATGACCGCACCGAGGATTACCTCATAGACGAAAAGGCAAAAACCGCAATTCTTCTTAAAAACGGCGTTAAAAAGGCAGAGGCTTATTTCGGAATAAGCTGCCTTTCCGATACCGAAAACAGCGAAATTTCTCACCACATCAATCAGGCGCTTAAGGCAAACGGCATAATGAAGCGCGACGTTGATTACGTTGTTAAAGACGGTGAGGTAATAATCGTTGACGAGTTTACCGGACGTCTTATGTTCGGCAGACGTTACTCGCAGGGCCTTCATCAGGCGATCGAGGCAAAGGAGCACGTAAAGGTTGAAAACGAGAGCAAGACTCTTGCAACCATCACCTTCCAGAACTATTTCCGTCTTTACAAAAAGCTTTCGGGTATGACGGGTACTGCCAAAACCGAGGAAGACGAGTTTACCGAAATCTACAGCCTCGACGTAGTTGAAATACCCACCAACCGCGCCGTTGCAAGAAAGGATAACGAGGACGTTATCTATAAAACCGTAAACGCAAAATACAACGCAATATGCGATCAGATCGAGGAGTGCCACAAAAGAGGTCAGCCTGTGCTTGTAGGTACCGTTTCCATCGAGCGCTCGGAGGATATCGCCAAAACTCTTCGCAAAAGAGGCATAAAGCACGAGATACTTAATGCAAAGCATCACGAAAAGGAAGCGGAGATAATCGCGCAGGCAGGCAAAAAGGGCGCGGTTACCATTGCAACCAATATGGCTGGTCGAGGCACCGACATAAAGCTTGGCGGTAACGCTGAGTTTATGGCAAAATCCGAAATGAAGCGTCAGGGCTTTTCCGATGAGCTTATAATCGAAGCAACCGGCCACGCCGAAACCGATAACGAGGATATTTTAAAGGCAAGAGCCTATTTTGCCGAGGCAGAGGGCCGCTATAAAAAGCAGATTGAGGTTGAGGCAAACGAGGTTCGCGATGCGGGCGGTCTTTTCGTAATAGGCACCGAGCGCCACGAGTCACGCCGTATAGATAACCAGCTTCGCGGAAGATCGGGACGTCAGGGCGACCCCGGTGAATCCCGCTTCTATCTCTCAATGGAGGACGATCTTATGCGTCTTTTCGGCGGCGAGAGAGTTTACAATATGATGAGCGTGCTTAATATTCCCGAGGATCAGCCCCTTGAGATGAAGATGCTCTCTAACACCATTGAATCGGCACAGAAAAGGGTAGAGGGAATGAACTTTGCCCGCAGAAAGAGCGTTCTCGATTACGATGACGTAATGAACAAGCAGCGTGAGGTTATCTACACCCAGCGCCGCCAGGTGCTCGACGGTGAAAACGTCAAGGGCTCGGTTATGAAGATGCTTGACGAGGTTATCGAAACCACCGTAACGCAGTTTACAAGCGACGTAAAGGACAGCTGGAATCTCGATGCTATCCGCGCCGCATTTGCAGGCGTGTTCCTTGGCCCCGATGACCTTAAATACGATAAAAAACAGTTTGAAAGACTCGAAAGAGAAGATATAATTGCAGAGCTTAAGGAAAAGGCTTATGCAAGATATGCCGAAAGAGAAGAGGCAAATACCCCTGAAATTATGCGCGAGATCGAGCGTATAGTTTTGCTTCAGGTGGTTGACCGCCATTGGATGACTCATATCGACACGATGGATGATCTTCGCGAGGGCATACGTCTCCGCGCCTATGCTCAGAGAGATCCCATTATCGAATATCGCTATGAAAGCGCCGATATGTTCGATGCTATGATAGCCGAGATAAAAGAGGAAACCGTAAGACTTGCAATGACTGCGGTTATCCGTAAAAACGAGGAGCTTAAGCGCAAGGAGGTTGCAAAGGCCTCCGAGGAGTCAACCTCCGAAAAAGCGGGTGCGGGCAAGAAAAAGAGCACGGTTATCTCCAAAAACGGACCCTGCCCCTGCGGAAGCGGTAAAAAATATAAGCGCTGCTGCGGTAAGGACGAATAAAATGCTTTGTCCCGATTTTATATTTGAAAGCGTTTCCGAGATAACTGCCGATTTTTACAAGAAAAACGGCATAAAGGCGGTTATCTTCGATATCGACGATACTCTTTGCCCTCACGGAGAGGAAAATCCCACCGAGCTTGCAAGAAATGCAATTTCGGCGGCAAACGAGGCAGGAGTAAAAACGGCGTTTTTATCAAACAATAAAAAGAAACGAAACGAATTTTTCACTCCCATCGTGCTTTCGGCAAATAAGCCCTCAAGAAAAGGTTATCTTAAAATATGCCGCGAGCTTTGCGTTTTGCCAAACGAAGCGGTTTCCGTTGGCGACCAGCTTTTTACAGACGTGTGGGGCGCAAAAAGAGCAGGCATAAGGGCGATACTTGTAACACCGATTTCAAACTATAAGAATTTCATAATAGCGGTAAAAAGAATAATGGAAAAACCACTGCTTAAGAAGTATAAAGGAAAACGAAAATGATAAGATTCGGTCCTGCAGGACGTGACGACGGCTTTTATCAAAGCGGATTTTCAAAGGCAAAGGATATAGCCGAATATATCTCAAATAACAATTTAAACGCATTCGAATATGAATGTGTGCGCGGCGTAAGGGTAAATAAGGCAGAGCTTGAGGCTTTTAAGGAAGCAGCAATCAATAAGGATATCCTGCTTTCCGTTCACGCGCCCTATTATATCTCGATGTCGGGCACCGACCCCGAAAAGCGCTTAAAGAGCGTGGATTATATCATCGACACCGCAAAGGCGGCAAAGATGATGGGAGCCGACAGGGTTATCTTTCACAGCGGCTCGCTTTCGGGTCAGTCAAGAGAGGAAGCCCTACTTTTGGCAAAGGATACTCTTGCAAAAGCAGTTGAGGCAATGAAGGAAAACGGACTTTACGGAGAAATTTATCTTTGCCCCGAAACAATGGGCAAAATAAATCAGCTCGGCACTCTTGACGAGGTTTTAGAGCTTTGCAAAACCGACGAGTTTGTTATCCCCTGCATAGATTTCGGGCATATAAACGCTCGCACGCAGGGTGAGCTTAAATCTGCAAGCGACTTTGAGGAAATTGCCAAAAAGCTTACTGAAAACGGCATAAGCAAAATACACTGCCATTTTTCGATGATAGAATACACCTCGGGCGGCGAAAAGCGCCATCTCACCTTTGATGACGGAGAGGCATTCGGCCCCGATTACCGCATAATGCTTAAGGTATTCTCGAAATACGGCTTTGATATGCGGGTAATCTCCGAGTCGGCAGGCACCCAGACGGTTGATTCAAAAACGATGAAGGAATATTACGAAACTTTAACCGAAAGGTAGAGGAACGATGAAAAAAATGACAAAAGCCGATATTCTGCGCCGCACGGGCAATATCGACCAGATTGCCTACGTCCGCAAGGTAACCCTTTCTGAGGGCAAGGGCGAGGGCATTAAGCTTTTTGAAATTGCAAACGGAAGCGGACTTGAAATGTCGCTTCAGGAATCGAAATGCCTTGATATTCTCGATTTGAAATATAAGGGCGAAAATTTAAGGCTTCTTGCAAAAACCGGCCCTGTGGCTGAAACAAGAGCCGATAACAGAGGCATAAACTATCTTCGAAGCATCTCGGGCGGCTTTATGTACACCTGCGGTCTTTCAAACGTAGGTAAGGAATACGAGGACGAAATCGCCCGCCACTATAACCACGGAAGAGTGCGCTTTATCCCTGCCGAAAAGGCGTCGGCATCGGCATGGTGGGAGGGCGACGATTATAAATTCTCAATAAAGGGCGAAATGAGGGATTCGGGCTTTTTTAACGATAACCTCGTCCTTCGCCGTGAGATACAGACCTCCTTCGGAGAAAAGGGCTTCAGAATACGCGACGTGGTAGAAAACGAGGGCTTTTCCAAGCAGCCCATTATGATAATGTATCACATGAATTTAAGCTATCCGCTTATAGATAAGAACTGTGAGTTTTTCGTAACCGAAAGCGACTGTATGGCAATTCCCGGAAGCGAAGCCGAGATGGACACACGCTACGAAATTTCCGATCCCATCGACGGCTACAATGAAACGGGATATCTCTACACCGTAAAGCAGAAAAACGGAAAGGCTTATGCCGGTGTATATAATAAGGAAAAGAAGCTCGGACTTTTAATTTCGTTTGAAACTGAAAATCTTCCTTATCTTCTTGAATGGAAATCAATGCGCTCGGGCGATTACGCCTTTGGAATAATGCCCACGAACTGTCACATAATGGGCAGGGCAAAAGAAAACGAGCTTGGCACGCTGAAATATATAGATTCTTTTGAAAAACTGTGTTATAATATCGACGTAACGGTAATCGACGGCGACGATGAATATAAAAAGATAATAAATGAAATAAAGGAGATATAAAAATGTTCGGAACTGATATAGCAATAGACCTTGGAACCGCAAACGTCTGCGTTTTCGTAAAAGGCAAGGGCCTCGTTATGATGGAGCCCTCCGTTGTGGCAAGAAACAGAACAACCAAAAAGATAATTAAAATCGGTAAAGAAGCACAGGAGATGCTTGGCAGAACCCCCGACAATATAGTTGCCGTACGCCCCTTGCGTGACGGCGTAATCTCCGATTTCGACAGCACCGAGGAGATGCTTCGCTACTTTATCAAAAAGGCATGCGGAAGAAGCATTTTCAGAACGAGAGTTATCGTTTGCATTCCCTGCAAGGTAACCGACGTTGAATACCGTGCGGTATGCGACGCTGTAAGAAATACAGGCGCAAAGGATG
>JAZRNU010000067.1:0-4802 GCA_045648325.1 Eubacteriales bacterium
CAATATTTTGTCAAAAAATGAATAATATGATTGTATTTGTAAAAATATACAACGTTGTAAGAGCCATTCCGAAAGGAAAGGTTGCTACCTACGGACAGGTTGCCGCGCTTGCGGGAAATCCCCGTTGGTCGCGCGTTGTGGGCTATGCCCTTCACGTAAATCCCGACCCTGAATCCATCAAATGCTACCGTGTTGTTGACAGAAACGGCAATCTTTCAAAAGCGTTTGTCTTCGGCGGCATTAGCGAACAGGCAGAGCGTTTAAGAAAAGACGGCGTTTTTGTAAACGAAGATAACACTGTTGATCTTTCGGTTTATCTTTGGAAGCCGTAAACAAAAAAGAGCCCCAATAAGGGCTCTTTTTAATTTCAATTTCATTTTCCTTCTCAATCCGTATTTTAGTAATCTTGTTTCCGCAATGCTTGTTTTGGCGTATTTAAACTCTTTTTTATCTAAAAGAATCACCAAAATATTCCAAAAAGACTTTATTGGCGATTATTTATGCTTGTAAATATTATTTATTTATGATAAAATATAATATATTACTTTTTAGGGATGAAATTATGACCGATTTGAATGATCTTGCAATCAAGGCAGAGGAGCGTTTGCTTCCTCTTTTTAAAGAAATAGACAATACCGCTTTCATAAATCAGAAGCGTGTTATGAACGCATTTAAAAACGCAAAGCTTTCAGAATCACACTTTTTTGCCACAACGGGCTACGGCTACAACGACAGAGGCCGTGACGTAATTGATGAAATTTACGCAGAGATTTTCGGTTGTGAAGACGCACTTGTAAGAAACAATTTTGTTTCGGGCACTCATACTCTTGCAACTGCACTTTTCGGAGTATTGCGTCCGGGCGACACAATTTTCTCAGTTACCGGAAAACCATACGATACACTTGACGAAATAATCGGCATAGTGCCCTCTAAAGGCTCGTTGGCAGAGTTTGGTGTTTCTTACCGTCAAGTTGATTTCAAGGCCGGTAAGGCCGATTTAAATGCCATTAAAGAGGTTTTGCAAAAGGAAAAAACAAAGGTTGTATTTATACAGCGCTCAAAAGGATATTTTAACCGTCCTACCCTTTCGTGCAAGGAGATAGGCGAAATCGTTGATGCCGTAAAATCGGTTTCACCCGATACGATAACAATAGTTGACAACTGCTACGGTGAATTTTGCGAAACGGTTGAGCCTACTCATTACGGTGCCGACTTAATCGTCGGATCACTTATTAAAAACGCAGGCGGCGGTATGGCTGACAGCGGCGGTTACATTGCAGGTAAAAGAGATCTTGTTGAGCTTTGTGCTTACAGACTCACCTCCCCCGGCATTGGCAAAGAGGTAGGTCCCACCTTCGGACAAAACAGAAACATTTTAAAGGGTGTATTTTACGCGCCCCACACAGTTAAGGAAAGCCTTAAGACCGCAATGTTTGCCGCTTCCCTTTTTGATTTGATGGGTTATTCCGTAAATCCTTCATTCTCGGATATAAGAAACGATATTATTCAGGTAATCGAATTAAAGTCAAAGGAAAAGCTTTTGGCATTTTGCAGAGGTATTCAGTACGGTTCACCCATTGATTCTTACGTAACTCCCGAGCCGTGGGATATGCCGGGATACACCGATCAGGTAGTTATGGCGGCTGGCACATTTACACAGGGCGCATCAATAGAGCTTTCAGCTGATGCACCTATCAGAGAGCCTTTTAACGTATTTTTCCAAGGCGGTCTAACCTATGAAAGCGGAAAAATAGGCATTCTTTCTGCCGCAAAAGAAGTTTTGGAAACGGAGTAATATTAAATGATTATTCTCGGAATCGACCCAGGTGTTGCAACCGTGGGCTACGGAATAATAAAGCATGAGGGAAACAGCTTTACCCCTATTCATTACGGAGCTGTTCTCACTCCAGCAAAAACGGAGCTTCCTTACAGGCTTTCTCTTATTTTCGACGGAATTACGGAGCTTATAAAAAAATACCGTCCCGATGCCGTTGCCGTTGAGGAGCTGTTTTTCAACACAAATATTACAACGGGAATTGCGGTAGGTCACGCAAGAGGCGTTATTCTTCTTGCCGCAGAAAAATGCGGTGTAAGATGCTTTGAATACACACCCTTGCAAATTAAACAAGCGGTTGTCGGTTACGGCAGAGCCGAAAAGCGTCAGGTAATGGAAATGACGAGAATTATTTTAAATCTCGAAAAGGTTCCCCGCCCCGACGATACCGCCGACGCTCTTGCCTGCGCTATTTGTCACGCTCACAGTTATAATTCAAGACTCTTCAGATAAAGAGGTAAATTTTATGTATTACAGTTTTTCTGGTAGATTGGTTGTAAAAGAGCCTTCGGTTGCCGTTATTGAATGCGGCGGGGTTGGTTACAGACTCGGTATATCAATGAATACCTACAATAAAATAGGTGACGTTGGCGATGAGTGTTTACTCTTTTCATATCTTTCTGTAAAAGAGGACGCACTTGAGCTTTACGGCTTTTATGAGGAAAGCGAATTAAACGCATTCAAGCAGCTCATTTCAGTAAGCGGCGTAGGCTGTAAGGTTGCAATGTCTATTTTATCGGAGCTTACACCCGACCGCTTTGCTCTTGCGGTAATTTCAGGTGATAACAAAGCCTTTACAAGAGTTTCAGGTGTTGGTCCGAAGCTTGCGGGCAGACTTATTTTAGAGCTTAAAGATAAAATACAAAAGGAAAATCTCTCTGTAGCACCCGAAATTGCCGGCGTTACCTCTGTTTCGGCATCGGGCAACCTCTCGGAAGCCGCCGAAGCACTTTGTGCTCTTGGTTACACAAGAAGCGATGCCGTTAACGCAGTTTCAAAAACAGGATTTACAAACGAGGATTCCGTTGATCTTATTATAAGAAAAGCGCTTAAGCTGTTATCCAAATAATATAGTTTCACGATTGGAGAAATTTTATGGACGATTTCGAATTTGACGAGGGCAGACTTCTCTCGACCTCTTTGGGTTCAAATGAAAACGAGGACCTTTCACTTCGCCCCAAGCACCTTGACGAATATATCGGGCAGGAAAAGGTCAAGGAAAATATGAAAATATTTATAGAAGCGGCAAAAAGGCGCGGTGAAACGCTTGACCACGTTTTGCTTTACGGCCCTCCAGGCCTTGGTAAAACAACCCTCGCAGGCGTTATTGCAAACGAAATGAACGTTTCTATAAGAATAACAAGCGGTCCCGCTATTGAAAAGCAGGGTGATTTGGCTGCGCTTCTTACAAGCCTTCAGGACGGCGATATTCTCTTTATTGACGAAATACACCGCCTTTCAAAGCAGGTTGAAGAAGTGCTTTACCCTGCAATGGAGGACTACTCACTTGACATTATTATAGGTAAAGGTCCCTCCGCTCGCTCTATAAGACTTGATTTGCCGAAATTCACTCTCATAGGTGCAACAACCCGCGCAGGTCAGCTTACCGCTCCCCTTCGTGACCGTTTCGGTGTTAATTCAAGGCTTGAGCTTTACACCCCAAAGGAGCTTCAGCTTATTGCTCTTCGCTCGGCCGGAATTCTCTCAATTAAAATTGAGGAAGACGGTGCTATGGAAATTGCAAAGCGTTCAAGAGGCACGCCCCGTATTGTAAACCGTTTACTCAAGCGTGTGCGCGACTTTGCGGAGGTTATGGCAGACGGTATAATTGACAAAAAGGTTGCCGATATGGCACTTAAAAGAATGGAAATCGACGAGCTTGGTCTTGATAATATTGACAGACGTATGCTCACCTCAATAATAAAGAACTTCAGAGGCGGTCCCGTTGGCCTTGAAACGCTCGCTGCAACCGTTGGTGAGGAAGCAATAACAATTGAGGACGTTTACGAGCCTTATCTTCTTCAGATTGGCTTTTTGGAGCGTACTCCTCGTGGCAGAGCAGCAACCCATCTTGCATATAAGCATCTCGGCATTCCCTTTGATAACGGCGCTGATAACCAGCTATCTTTCTGAATATAACAAAAAAGGCATTTATGATAAAAGTCATAAATGCCTTTTTTAATTTAATCATCGTTATCTATTTCTGCAGAGGCAACCGTTAAGCAAACAACGCTTTTTGCATACGGCAAAAGAAGATCGGTAAACTCCCTTAAAGTGCTTCCCGTTGTAATTACGTCATCAATTACGATAACGTCCTTCCCTGTTATCGCATCGGGATTTATAACCCTATAAACGCCCTTTACGTTTTCTCTTCTTTCTTCAACGCTTGAGCTTAAGCTTTGCGCATAGTTGTTTTTGACCTTTCTCACCGCGCCGCTTATTACTTCAATTCCCGTTTTCGTTGAAAACGTCATTGCTATAAGTTCGCATTGATTATACCCTCTATCAATTTTTCGTCTTCGAGAAACAGGCAGCGGAATCACTACCGTATTTTCAACAGAATTTTGTTTAAGAGAAACGTCGTAAATAATTGCAAGCTTTTCACCAAGCAGTTTTGCAACAAATCCAAAGCGCCTGAATTTGAGATTTATAATAGCATCTCTTGCAACACCGCCGTATTTGCAATAGGAATAACAAATAACTTTATCAGAAACGTTGCGCTTTATTAAATCGGAAATAAACTTTTCTTTGCAATTAGCGCAAACCAAACCTTCGTCAATAGGATCTATTGCTTCAAGGCAGCAAGAGCATACCTTTGGAAACAAATATGCAGTTAATATCTTTTTGATTTCGTCTTTCATATTTTATACCGCTTTAAAAGATATTTCAGCCCGCAATAGCTGATATTCGCTCTGCCGTTATTTACCATTGCCGAAACGATCTCTCTTTTTCCCACAAATATAAGCAG
>JAZRNU010000068.1:0-9948 GCA_045648325.1 Eubacteriales bacterium
ATAAGTAATAGTGAATAAGTAAGGTAGCTTTACGCTGTGGAGAAAAGCATTTTTGTTATATAATAAAAATCCCCCCGATTTACGGGGGGATTTTTTAAATTACGTTTCCGTTTTCGTCGTAAAAGGTTTCTTCAATAATTTCACCGTTGTAGTCAACTATTGCAAAACGCTTACAGCTTCCGTCCTCACGGTATTCGTTTATTCTTTTTACGCTGAAGATCGGATCGTCCTTTATCTGCTTTGTAATGTTTCCGTTCTCATCGAAAAACTGCTCAACGTAAGCTTTATAGCTGATGCCATCGATCTCTTCGTTTGAGTATCCCAAAGTGTATTTTGTATTGCCGCCGGGATATTCCTCCTCGTGATATTCAAGGTTTCCTTCTTCATCGTAGCCCTTTCTCACAAGGCCGTTTTCGTTGGCGATTTCTTCAAACGCAGTCTGACCGTTTTCATAATACTCCTTGCGAGTGTAGTCTGAAATCTCTCCGCCTGGGTTATGGTTGTAAAATTCGCTTTCAAGCTGACCGTTTTCATAGTATTTTATCTCATAAATAGTGACAAACCTTGTAGAACCGCCGTTTTCAAGCTCAATGTATTCAGCATATCCCTCAGATATCTCTTTTAAATTATGGGTCATATAATAATAGTAGGTTGTTTTTGTGCAGGCCTTGTTTTCAAAATAGGTTTGCTCGAAAATTTCCTCAATATATTTGTTGCCCTCTTCGTCGAAATAATATGCGGTATCCTTTATAAGCATATCGTTTTCGTCACGTATCGAGTCGTGGTAAAGCACACCCACCTCGCCTATGAATTTAACGTCAAAGGTGCCGTTTTCCTTATCAAATACTATCTTCATTCTTTCGTCAAGATCGATAAACTCATCCCATAAAAGAGAATCGTTGTTAACCGAAATCTGACTTCCGCCAATAAGCTTTATGTAAAGCTCTTTTGCAGTAGCATCAACGGGAGCAGAGTCCATAAGTCCCAAAAGATAGCTTTTAGCATATTCCTTGTCGTCACTCGTAATTTCAAGAGTGAGGTTGGCCGAAACGAATGCAACGTTTCCTTGCTTTGTTTCAGCAATAAGCTTTCCGAAATGAAGAGTATTTATAACGTAGCTTATTTCCGTGCCGTTTGAGGTTTTGTCTTTTACCGTGCGCGATGTTTTGTAAACGATAACGTCGTCAATAACTGCGGCCTTATCGCTGCTTTTGCTGTCGGTTGCAATAAATTTATCTGCTTCCTTTCCAATGCTGTCAACGGCGGCGTCAACGTCAATCGGAAGATCCTTGATTTCGCCGATAATTTTTATTATGTCATTAACAAGCTTGTTGTCGTTTGTTTCTCCGCAAGAAACCAATAAAAATAAGGTAAAAACTGCCAAAAATATTGAAAAAATTCTTTTAAACATAAAAAATCTCTCCTTTTAAGATATTATAACAAAAAGTTGAAAAAAAGTCAAATTTAAAAAATACTTTACAACTTGTCGAAAATGTGCTATAATTGTCGAAAAAACATAAGGCGGTGTAATTTTGGGAATAATTAAAGAATTCCTCGGTATCGGCGGATATCTGCGCGAGCCGGAAGGCGCATATTCGTGGCAACATCTCACATTTGTAACCTCACTTATGGTACTGATGGCAATTCTTGCCGTTCTAATAGGTAAAAAATTAAAGGATAAAACGATTGAGCAAAAAAATAAGCCTTTATTGGCGGCGGCTCTGATAATGGATCTTTCGGAAATTTTCAAAATAATCATTCACTGCCTTAACGAAAAAGATCCAATGGCATGGGTTGGCGATCTTCCTCTTTTCCTTTGCTCCATTCAGATGATAACCATTCCCATAGCAGCTCTTTCAAAAGGAAAAATTAAGGATATGTGCCTTGATTTCATCTTTGTTTTCGGTGTCTTGGGTGCGGTTGCCGGAACCTTTGGCGCAGCGCAGAATTATGGCTGCTACCCGGTATTTTCTCTTCAGAACGTAGTTTCGGGAATAACGCACAGCTGTGCAGGCTTTTCTGCAATCTACATAGCAGTAGCAAGAATGATTAGCATGAAAAAGAAAAATATCATTTCAAGCTGTGCTATTCTAACGATATTCTGCGTAGCGGCATATATTGCAAACATCTTTACCGATTCAAACTATATGTTCCTCTCAAGAGGCGACGGTACCCCCTACGATATAATCTACAACCTCGTTTCTGGCAACCCGGTGCTTTATCCCATTATGGTAGTATTACTCTTCTTTGTATATATTTTACTTTATTATACAGTATATTACTTTATTGTTAACAGAAGAAAAAATAAATAATAAAAACAGCGGAGCGCATTAAGCGCTCCGCTGTTTTTTATCTGCAATTACTTTATAAGCTTTATTCCCGTGGAGTTGTCAAAATCTCCAAACGAAAGATTCGTGCAGCCTGCACAGTAAATAGAGTTGATGTGCTCGTTGCCCGAAAGTGCCGCAATCGAGGTAATTTCGGTTACGTTGTTAATTTTGAGGTAACGAAGGCTGTCCATCGAGTTAAGGGGGGAAAGATCCGTAAAAGCGTTAAGGGTTTCAAACATATCCGAGGTTGCGGGAGAATTGGAAATATCAAGGGTGGAAACGTTAAGAAGAGCAAGATCGGAAAGATCGGTTATTCCGCAGTTTTTAAGAGTAAGAGTTGAAATAGCCGACGATGAAAGGTAAGAATAGCTTGTAATGTGGTTTTTGCTCAAATTTACGTTTTTAAGCTTGGTTTTACCCGAAAGCGCCGCAATCGAGGTGATGCTGTTGCCTGAAAGATCAAGATCGGTAAGATTGTTGAGCTTTGAAAGTGCATTTATTGCAGTGAGCTGGTTGCCCGAAAGATCAAGCTTTGTAATCGAGGTACATTTTTCAAGATCAACAATGCTGTTTAGGCTGTTGTAGGCAGCAGAAAAGCTCTTTAACTTTGTAAGCGATTTAAGGGGCGAAAGGGAAGAGATCGCGTTAAATGAAACACTTAAGGTCTCAAGCTCAACGTTTGACTGGAAAGCTGTGAGCGATTTAAGCTGGTTCTGATTGAAAATTGCGGTTTTGAGATTTACAAGCTGGCTTATCGGTGACGCATTTGAAATGAAGTTGGTTGAAAGGTCAAGATAAGTGAGCGAGGGTGCAGTGCATATTGCCTTCAAGGTTTCGTTTGAAATGTTACAGTTTACAAGCGACAACGATTCAAGAGAGGTAAGAACGGCAAAATCACAGAATTCTGTAATCGACTGCTCGTCCTTTAAATAAAGCGTTCTGAGGTTTTTGAAGTTAGGAAGGTCGGCAAGCGAGGTGATAGAACCGCCGCCGGTGTAAAGCGACGAATCTATTTCGGTAAGGAATTCAAGGTCGGAGCGGGTAATTGAACTGACCTTTTTGCCAAGCATTTCGGCAACAAGCGCGCCCATCTTCGAATCCTTGAAGACGTATTTCTGATGAGGATCGTCAAAGTTGTAATAAACGGTGGAAACACGGCTTACAAGACCGTCTGCATTCACCGAAATAGCCTTGATGGTAAAGTTGCTTTCAAAGGCGGAAACGTCAATGGGAGCGGTGTATTTCGGCGATGAAAGAGAGGGCGCAGAGCCGTCGGTGGTGTAATAAATATCACAGCTTTCATCGGCTGATAACACAACCTCGTTGAATTTCTCGGTTACCGAGGCCGAGGGTGAAATAGAAACCGAAATGGGCGAAATGCTGTCTAATTTGGATTTTACCGAAAGATTGGTAATCGAATCAATAACCTCGTAGGCAGACGACATTTTTCCCACACGTGCGTAATACGCTATAAGATAAGCGGGATATCTGTATTCGTTGGGGGCAAGGTAAATGCCCTCGTCAACGGTTTTCAAAACGTTTTGCTCGTCACCGCACTTTTCGTAGCAAAGTGCAAGCTGCAAGCGATAGTCAACGTTTGCCTCGTCAAGAGATACTGCGTCGATATAATGCTCAAGCGCAGAAGCATAAAGCTCTTTTTCGAAAAATGAGTTTCCGCTTAAAAACGCCTTTCGTGCGGCACTTGAGTTTGCAAGAAAGGTATTGTAAACGAATACCGTGGAAAAGAATAACAAAACCGTTATCGAAAAAGAAACAACGGTGCGGAAAAAGACGGAAAGATGAAAATCTCTTTTCGGCTTTTTCTTTTTCGGCATTTTTTTGAGTTGTATTTTATTCGAAGGAATTTTTGTGGTGCTCATTGTCCGTTACCTTTCGTAAAAAACTGTAAAGGATTATTTGCGTGACTTAAGAGTAGTATAGCGAACGGGAGTTGCAATGCTCTTGTAAGCGGGACGGATAATCTTCTTGCAGGAATTGAGCTCCTCAAGACGGTGTGCACTCCAGCCGGTAATTCTCGAAAGAGCAAAGAGGGGGGTGTAAAGCTCTGTGGGAATACCGAGCATCTTATAAACGAAGCCGGAATACATATCAACGTTAGATGAAATCTGCTTTCCGCTCTTTTTATAGCGTGAGTAAACCTGGGGAGTAAGCTCCTCAACTTTTTCGATAAGGAGGAACTCGTCAAAGAGAGAGCTGTCTTTTTCGGCAAGCTTTTTGGCAAACTGCTTGAGAAGAATGGAACGGGGGTCGCTCAAGGTATAAACGGCGTGGCCCATACCGTAGATGAGTCCCGATCTGTCGCCTACCTCTTTTCTTATAATTCTTTCGAGGAATGCCATAATTTCTTCATCGTTATTCCAATCGCTTACGCTCTTTTTAACGGTGTCGATCATTTCAACAACCTTTATGTTTGCGCCGCCGTGCTTGGGACCCTTAAGTGAACTTACAGCGCCTGCTATTGCGGCGTAGGTGTCGGTGCCGGAGGAGGTGAGAACGCGGGTAGTAAAGGTGGAGTTGTTACCGCCGCCGTGCTCCGAATGCAAAACAAAGCAAAGGTCAAGAAGCTTGGCTTCCTCGTCGGTATATCCCTTGTCGCCTCTTATGAGCGAAAGGAAAGCCTCTGCAATTGATTTGTTCTTTGAAGAAAGAGCGGGAACGTCAACCTCCGAAAGTCTGCCCTGCTCGTTAAGATAGTTGAGCGCAATGATAATGGGGAAGCGTGCAATAAGCTCAACCGACTGACGAATGGTATTCTCAAGAGAGCAGTCGTCGGCTTTCTTATCATAAGAATAAAGAGCAAGCACCGAAGAGGCGAGCTTGTTCATATAATCCGAGGTCTTAATGCCCTTGACTACCGATTCAACGTAACCGTCGGGCAAACGGCTTGCATCAAAAATTATGCTTTTGAAGCGGTCAAGCTGCTGTGCGTTGGGAAGCTTTCCGAAAAGAAGGAGATAAGCGGTTTCCTCAAAGCCAAAACGGTTGTCGGCGGTAATTCCGTTTACAATATCGTTGATGTTTATACCTCTGTAAATAAGATCACCCTTGCAGGGCTTCTTTTCACCTTCGTCAACGATATAGCCGTGAACGTTACATATTTTTGTAAGACCTGCTACGACGCCTGTTCCGTCACTGTTACGGAGACCTCTCTTTACGTCTATCTTATTATAATACGAATTATCGAGGTTGTTATACTTCTCGTATCTGTTTACTACTTCGTTTATAAAGGTCTGATATTGTTTTGAAGTTGTCATAAAAATCACATCCTAACGTATATATTAATATATTTTTCAAAAATAATCAAGACCTACGGCGATAAAATTTACAAAATATTATAAATAACAGTAATATTATATAAAAAAGAAGGAATTTATATGAAAGCTTTGAAGTTTTTAGCCATCGTTTTAGCTCTTTCTCTCCCCATCGTTACCGTGCCGTATTTTCTTACATCGGCAATAGAGCTTGACAGAAAAATCAATGAGGAAACGGTAATTACGGTTTTTCAGAGCAACGCAGGAGAAATAAAGGAAATGACAATGCTTGACTACGTTTGCGGAGTTGTGGCGGCGGAAATGCCGGCGCTTTATAACGTCGAGGCACTCAAAGCGCAGGCGGTTGCCTGCTTTACCTATTACGTAAGAAGAGAAAATCTTGACGAAAACGTTCACCGGGGTGCGAGCGTTTGCACAAGCTCGTCTCATTGCAGCGCTTTTATCGATAAAGAGGCGCAAATGGAAAGATGGGGAGAAGATTACGAGGTCTACCGCACAAAAATCGAGGAGGCGGTAAAAAGCGTTTTCGGAAAGGTAATAACCTATAACGGCAAAGCGATTGACGCGCTTTATTTTGCAAGATCTTCGGGCAAAACCGAAAACGCAAGCGACGTTTGGGGCAACGAGTTTACCTATCTCGTGGCGGTAAACAGCACGGTGGATATGAGTGGAAGTGGCTTTGAAAGCTCAAAAGTCTTTTCAGAATCCGAATTTTTCGAAATAGTTAAAGCAAAATATCCCGATGCAAGCGGCGAAGAAGGCGTTGAAATTCTTTCGCGCTCCGAATCAGGCGGGGTCCTTTTGGCAAAAGTAATGGGAATAACTCTTACGGGCAAGGAGATAAGAGGACTTTTTTCCCTGAATTCAACAAACTTTACCGTTACCGAAGCAGACGGAGAAATTACCTTTACCGTAAAGGGAAAGGGTCACGGCGTGGGTATGAGCCAATACGGCGCAAATATGATGGCGGGTCTTGGCTACGGTTGGGAGGAAATAATCAGGCATTATTATACGGGTGTTGAAATAACAAATTACAATGAAGGAATAAAATAATTAAAAACCGTTAAAAATAAAGACAGATAAAAAAACGGAGGAGAAAAATGAATAAAAACGAGATAATTTATGCCCTTAAACGATTTTTAAAGGGTAACGGCTTTTACCTTGCACTCGGACTCTGCCTTGTGGCGGTGCTCACCCTTGCAATAACCACCGCGGGAGGAGATCTTCCGCCCGTGGAAGACGAAAGCTCACTTAACGCTCCCATTGAATCGGAAACGGAAATTCCGTTACCGTCTGACCCGGAGCCCGAAAGTAAAACTGAGAGTGAAACCGAAGAGGCGGGCAAGCCCGAAAGCGGAGTAACCGATGATGAATCGATACCCGAAGAAACGCCCGAAGAAATTCCCGAGCCATCTCAAAAAGAGCCTGACAAGGGCTTTTACCTTCCCACGGAAAACGCCGTCAGCTTAGGCTATTCCGATGAAAAGCTTGTATTTTCCGATACTTTAGGCGATTGGCGCACCCACCTTGCAACCGATTTCGAGGGCGAGGTAGGGGATAAGATAACGGCGGTATCCTACGGCACCGTAATCGACGTCTACGACGACGAGCTTTACGGAAAAACGGTAGTTATCGAGCATGAGGATAATCTGCTTTCAAAATATTCGGGACTTCGCAACGTAACGGTAAAAACGGGCGACACGGTAACTGCAAGGGCGGTTATCGGAGAGATGTCGGGAGATATTCCGATAGAGTCAAGAGACGGGGTCCATCTACACCTTGAGATGATCAGAAACGGCGAGCAGACCGACGTTGCGGATTTTCTCGAAAAAGAGTGAAAAATGTAAAAAACGCACAAAGAGATTCGCAAATTTGCGAATCTCTTTTAAAATTCATAAAAAATTTAAAAAACCTATTGACAAAAGAAGGGAAATAACATATACTAATTCTGTATCAATATAGTGGAGGGTACCCGTCGTTGGAGCATTTTGATGGCAATTACGAAGAAATGAGCGATATAGAGCTTGTAAAAGCCTTCAACGGAGGCGACGGAAACGCCATCGGAGTTATTTTCTCGCGTTATAACGGCTTTCTCAAATCAAAGGCAACGTCTTTTGATTGCAGCTATTATCTTGAGGATTTAATGCAAGAGGGCAAGATTGGCCTTTTCAAGGCGGTCCTTCATTATGATGAAAAAAACAACGTTCCGTTTTCCTCTTACGCAACCGTTTGCGCATTTCACGAAATGCTTAAGTTTTACAAGCGCTCGGTAATCCGTCAAAAGGAAAATGAGATAAGCAACGGCGAAATCGCCGAGGCGGTAGATAAGCTTTCACTTGATGAGCTTCTTATCGGAAACGAGGGAGCCGAGTTTATAAACAACGTAATCCGCTCCGAGCTTTCCGAATATGAAAAGCGCGTTCTTTCGGGCTATTTCAACGGAAAAAGCTATTTGCAAATAGCAAAGGAAACCGAAACGAGCAGCAAATCGGTTGATAACGCTCTTTCGCGTATCAAGCGGAAAATCGCTAAAAATTTAGCGCAAAACAGATAATATGCCCAAAGCCCAAGAGGCGCCCAAAAGGGAAACGGTGCGATTCCGTAAAGGGTAAAAAATAATATTATATACCAAAGGTAGGTAAGACCATGTTCCAGGACAAGACTTTAGTCTGCAAAGAGTGTGGAAAGGAATTCATTTTCACCGCAGGCGAGCAGGAATTCTACGCCGAGAAAGAATTCAAGAATGAACCCCAGCGTTGCAAAGAGTGCAGAACCAACAGAAAACAGGCTATCAGAGCTAACAGAGAAATGTTTGAAGCTGTTTGCGCAGGCTGCGGCGGCACCGCAAAGGTACCCTTCCAGCCCAAAGATGGCAGACCTGTTTACTGCAGCGAATGCTACGCAAAGATGAAGGACGAGCAGTAATCGTCAGGTTCATCGGCTAATTGACTGCTTTGTAAGTTTTTGTAAGTGAATTATAAATAAATACAACGGCAAGTTGATTAAAAAAGTCCGCCACACTCAGTGTGGCGGGCTTTTTGTTGTTTGTATCAGATGTAAAGTAAATTACCTTTCCTGTCCCCTTCCCTTTATAACGTACTTGTAGGTATTTAACTCCGAAAGCCCCATAGGGCCTCGTGCGTGCATTTTTTGGGTAGAAATTCCTATTTCTGCGCCAAGACCAAACTCAAATCCGTCGGTGAAACGGGTTGAGGCGTTTAGATAAACCGCCGCCGAATCAACACCGTTTAAAAAGACGAGGGCGTTTTCATCGTTTTCGGTAACAATGCACTCCGAATGATGCGAGCTGTGTCCGTTTATGTGCAAAACAGCCTCCGCTACCGAATCAACCTCCTTTACCGAAAGCTTGTAATCAAGATATTCGGTAAAATAATCGTCATCAGAGGCGGGAAAAAGGTTGCTTTTATCGGAAAAAGCCTCAAAGCAACGGCTTGAGCAGTAAAGCAAAACACCCTTTTCATCAAGACGAGCCTTTATTTTATCAAGCAAATAAAGCTTGCTTTTGTGAATGAGTAAGCTCTCTGCGGCGTTGCATACAGACACTCTCGAGGTCTTTGCGTTAAACAGAATTTCAATAGCCTTTTCATCGTCGGCATACTCGTCGATATAAACGTGACAGTTGCCCGTTCCGGTTTCAATAACGGGAATGATTGAGTTCTCAACCGTTGCTTTGATAAGCCCCGTACCGCCTCTGGGGATAATGAGATCAACGTAATTCTTCATTCTCATAAGCGCGGCGGTATCCTCTCTCGAAACGGAATCGACAAAGGAAACAATATCTCTTGAAAGCCCTGAATTTTCAAGGGAATCGCACATAATTTCACATAAAACGCGGTTGGAGTTTATTGCTTCCTTGCCGCCCTTTAAAACAACCGCGTTGCCCGATTTAATGCAAAGCGCGGCGGCGTCTGCCGTTACGTTGGGACGCGATTCGTAAATAATTCCTATAACGCCTATCGGCACCGAAACCTTTGAAATTGCAAGACCGTTCGGACGGTAAAATTCAGAAAGAACCCTGCCCACAGGATCGGGAAGAGCGGCAACCTGTAAAATACCCTCAACGATTCCGTCAATGCGCTTGTTATCAAGGGTAAGACGGTCAATCATCGACTCGCTCATACCGTTTGCCTTTGCGTTTTCAATGTCCTTTGCGTTCTCTGCAAAAACAATGTCGCGTCTGTCGGAAATGGCTTTCGCAATAGC
The DNA here is from genome assembly GCA_045648325.1 of Eubacteriales bacterium. Lineage (GTDB taxonomy): Bacteria > Bacillota > Clostridia > Oscillospirales > RGIG5299 > RGIG5299. Next base: position 9,848 of record JAZRNU010000068.1, read on the forward strand.
GCAAAGCGCGGCGTTTTTTGCCTCCGACGATGCGGCGGCAATGGCGTAAGAGCTTTCCTTGGCTCTTTTGCAAAGCTCGTTTATATCAAACATAAAAATCA
>JAZRNU010000069.1:0-11204 GCA_045648325.1 Eubacteriales bacterium
CCGCCCATTGTTGAGGCACAGAAGCTGCAGCCCATTCTGCAACCTACCTGCGACGAAATGCAAACAGAATTTCCGTGCTTATATTTCATCACGATCGTTTCTATCATTTCTCCGTCATCAAAGGAAAAAAGATATTTAGTGGTGCCGTCAAGCTTTGAAACAAGCTTTCTTTCAGCAGTTATTTTGGGAATATAATAATTTTCCTTTAAATAGCCTCGCATTTCCTTTGGAAGATTTGTCATCTCGTCAAAATCATTTACCTTATAAAGCCAGCTAAAAAGCTGTTTAGCACGGAATGCGGGAAGCCCGTTATTTTTTATTATATCACAAACCTCAGCGTATGTCATTGATTTTATATCTTTTTTTGACATTTTATCCCTTCTTAATGAGCTTTGTTACGAAAAAGCCCTCGAATTTTCCGTTGGGTATTACCGTTACCGTTCCGTTTTTGCAAATGGCGTTTTCAAACGTCGGTTTTATCGGAGCTATTTCAAAATCGTTGTTTTCAACAAAACGGTTTATTATCTCCTCATTCTCCGCCGACCTCAAGGTGCAGGTGGAATAAACGAGTGTGCCGCCGTTTTTAAGCATTTTTGCACAGTTTTTAAGAATTTGATACTGTATTTTGGGAAGTTCCGAAAGATCTTTTTCGTTTTTAAGCTTGAAATAAGGCTTCTTACGAAGCTGACCAAGTCCGGAGCAAGGAACGTCACAAAGAATTTTATCGTATTTTTTACCGCTTGAAAATTCGGTTGAATCGGCTACGGTTGGTTTAATTATCGTTATTCCGAGCCTTTTTGCGCCGTCCTCTATCTTTTTAATTTTCTTTTCGTTTACGTCAACGGAATCAATTTCGCCAATGTTTCCCATCAGCTCGGCGGCCGTGAAGCTTTTACCTCCGGGAGAGGCGCAGGCGTCAAGCACCGTGTCGTTTTCCCTTGGGGCCAAAACTGAAACGCAAAATTGCGAGGAGCAGTTTTGAAAATGGAAATACCCGTTTTTGAAATTCTCATCAACCGTTACGTCGCCCTCAAATATAAACTCTGCGGAGCTTTCGTCAATAAGGGTTATTCTGTTTCCGTAGACCTCTTTAAGCGCCTTTGAATCGGTTTTTATATTATTTATTCTTATTATATCTGCAGTCTTTTGCGAAAATCCGTTTAGAATTTTTTCTGCGTTTTCCTTGCCGTAATTTTCTGTAAACGATTTGGTTATCCAATCGGGCAGGCAGTATTTTGCCGCATCGGTTTTTGGAATGTAGTTATCCTTATTTCGCACCGTATTTCTAATTACGGCGTTTGTAAATCCCGAAAGAGAAGGAGAAACAAGCTTTTTTGTAATCTCAACAGCCTCGTTTACCGCGGCAAATTCAGGTATTCTTTCGAGATACAAAAGCTGATAAACCGCCGCCTTAACGTTTGCCGCAAGTATGGGACGCATTTTTGAAACCGGCGTTTTTGACACGGCGTTAATGCGTTCGGCAAGCTCTTCGTTCTTTTCAACCGTTCCGAGAATAATTTTAAGACAAAGCTCGGCGTCGCGTTTATCCTCAATAAGCGATGCAACCTTGCTTTCCACGTCGGGAAGCTCGCCACCAAAAAGCTTTGAAAGCAGCTTTACTGCCGTTAATCTTGCAACTGAAATACTCATCTTCTTCTGTTATTCATCAAAATAAGTCTTAAAAAGCTCATTACAGATACCAAAAGTGCCGCAACGTAGGTAAGCGCCGCCGCAGTGAGCACTTTTTTTACACCTGAAAGTTCTTCTTCGGTTAAATTGTTTTCATTTCTGAGTTCAGCCACCGCGCGCTTTGAAGCGTTAAATTCAACGGGAAGCGTAACAAGCTGAAAGAGTGTGGAAAGAGAAAAGAGAATTATTCCTATTGAGAATAATATAGGAATATCCATAAATAGTGAAACGAAAACCAAAGGCATTGAAAGCGCCGAGCCGAAATTGGTTACCGGAACAAGCGCCGTTCTTATTTTAACGGGTCCGTAATGCTCTGCGTGCTGAATCGCATGACCGCATTCATGAGCGGCAACGCCTATTGCCGCGATGGAATCGGAATCAAAAACCGGCTCCGAAAGGCTTACCTTGTTTGTGCGGGGATCAAAATGGTCGGTAAGATCGCCTCTCACCTTGTTTACCGTTGTTTCAAAAAGCCCGTGGCTGTTTAAAATGCCTCTTGAAACGTCTGATGCCGTAATTCTTCTGCCTGTTCTTATCTTTGAATATTTTTCAAAGGTGGTTTTAACCTTTATCTGTGCCCAGAGTGATATTGCCACCGCAGGAAGCACCAAAATCAAATAATAGTAATAATAATCATACCACATCTGCTTTTCCTCCTTTTTGACGTCTGCCCGCCATAAAGCCTGCTCCGTCCATTTCCTTTTTGCCCTCGGGCTTTACCCTTGTGAGAATTACAGAGCCGTCAGCCGTTCCGACCTTAAAGCTTTTGCCGTCGGGAATAACGCCTGCGGGTATTTTTTCTTCACATTCGGTTGCAAAAAGTACCTTTATTATTTTGCCCTCAAGAGTAAAATATGCTCCGGGAAAGGGTGAAAGACCTTTAATGTGGTTTGCAACCTCTTTTGAGGTTTTGTTAAAGTCTATTTTGCATATTTCCTTATTTAACATTACGGCGTAGTTACTTTCTGCATCGTTTTGCTTTTCATAGGTTGCGGTGCCGTTTTCAAGCTGTGAAAGTGCATCTATTGCCGCTTCTGCTCCGATTACGGCAAGCTCATCGTGAAGGCTTCCAGCGGTGGTTTCGGGTGTTATTGCAACACTCCTTTTAACCATCATATCGCCGGTGTCAAGCCCCTTTTCCATCTTCATAATGGTAACTCCGCTTTCCTTTTCGCCGTCGATTACACACCAGTTTATGGGTGCGGCGCCACGGTATTTAGGAAGGAGCGAGGCGTGAATATTGATGCAACCGTAGGTGGGATAGTTAAGAATATATTCGGGCAAAATTTTTCCGTAAGCGCAAACAACGATTACGTCGGGCTTGATCTCCTCCAAAAGAGGCAGAATTTCGCCGTTTTTAAGCGTTTCGGGCTGGTAGACGGGAATTTCCCTTTCTAAAGCCGCCGCCTTTACGGGGGTGGGTATAAGCTCGTAGCCTCTGCCCTTTGGCTTGTCGGGCTGGGTTATTACCGCCGCAACGCCATATATATCGTCAATCTTCAAAAGGGCGCCGACTGCAAAATCGGGGGTGCCCATATAGATAATTTTCAAATTTATCAGCTCTCTTATCTGAGGTTTTTATCGGTTTTGGGATCGTAAAATCTTTCCTTGATATCTACTATCAAAACGCCGTCAAGATGGTCTATCTCATGGCAGGCAAGCTTTGAATAAAAGCCCGAAAAGAGATATTTTACGTCCTCTCCGTAGCGGTTTTTAGCTTTAACCGTTACCTTTTGAGGGCGGGTAAGCACGCAGTTTTTACCGGGGCACGAAAGACAGCCCTCAACTACCTTCTGGCTTCCCTGACGGTCAACTATAACGGGGTTTACAAGCTCGTAATAATGGTTATCGTAATCCATTACCACAACACGGCGCAAAATACCAACCTGCGGTGCTGCAAGACCTACGCCGCCGCTTTCGGTAAGGGTTTCGTGCATATCGTCAAGAAGGGTGGCAAGTCTTTCGTCAAATTCCGTTACCTCACGGGATTTCTTTCTCAAAAGTGCCTCTTCCTCGGTTATAATGTTTCTTAAAGCCATTTTCGTTCTCCTATGCTATATTTTCGGGGTTATATTCTACCGATATATTTACGTTTTTAAACTGCTTGTTCGTATAGAAGAAATTTAAAACCTCTTCGGTAAAATTATAAAATTCTTCATTTATTCTGCATTTTAACAGCAATTTATATTTATAAGAATTGTTTATCTTCAGCACACGTGCCGGACTCGGTCCAAGCCCGATAAGCGGAAGATTTAAATATTTTTCATTTCGTAGCCTTACGCATTCGTTTGCGGTTTCCTTTGCGGCATTCAGTGCCGCAGATTCAATCTGACTTTCAAAAGTTAACTGACAAACGTCGCAGTAAGGAGGATAGGTAAGCTGCTTGCGAAGTTCTATTTCTTCATTGTAAAAAGCTTCGTAATCCTGAGTTATTGCAAGATTTAACACTCTGTTTTCCGGTGAAAAGGTTTGCACAATCGCTCTTCCCGATTTTTCAGCTCTGCCTGCTCTGCCGATAACCTGCGTTATCTGCGCAAAGGTTTTTTCGTTTGCTTTGTAATCGTCGGCATAAATTGAAAAATCTGCCATAAGCACCGCCGCAAGGGTTACGTCGGGAAAATCAAGACCCTTTGCTATCATTTGCGTTCCAACGAGAATATCTGCCTCGTGACGCGCAAAGGAAGAAAGAATTTCATCGTGCGAGTTTTTCTTTACAGTGGTATCTGCGTCAAGCCTCATTATTTTTGCTTCGGGGAAAAGCACCTCAAGCTCACTTACAACCCTTTGTGTGCCCGTACCAAAGAATTTAAGACTTTTTTCGCCGCATGAGGGGCAGCTTTCGGTGTTACTTGTGCTGTATCCGCAATGGTGGCACATAAGTCTGCCGTTTTCGGAATGGTAGGTAAGCGAAATTGAGCATTTCGGGCAGGTTACCGTTTGCCCGCAAAGGCGGCAGCTGATAAACCAGTTGTATCCTCTGCGATTTAAAAACAAAAGTGTCTGCTCTCCCCTTTTGAGATTTTTTGAAATCTCGTCAAATAAGGGTGTGCTTATTATACCCGTATTTCCGCTTGTTACCTCTTTTCTCATATCAACAACCGTTACCTCGGGAAGCGAATCGTTGTTAAAGCGGTTTTCCATGGTAAGAAGCCTGTAGTTTCCGCCCTTTGCCTTAGAGTAGGTTGATACCGACGGAGTTGCCGAGGCGTAAATAACGGGGCAGTTATTGAATTTTGCACGAAGCAAAGCAACGTCACGCGCGCTGTATTTGGGGGTCATTTCCGATTTGTAGGTGTGCTCCTGCTCCTCGTCGATAATAATTGCGCCAACGTTTTCAACGGGTGCAAATATTGCCGAGCGGGTGCCTATTGCAATTTTTGCCTCACCGTTTTTAAGTCTTTTCCATTCATCGGTTTTTTCACCTATTGAAAGTCCGGAATGCAAAATTGCGATTTTTCTTCCGAAAAGCTTATAAAATCGGGTGATTATCTGCGATGTAAGCGCTATTTCGGGCATTAAGACGATTGCTGTCTTATCCTCTGAAATAACCTTTCCACAAAGCTTTAAATAAACGTGAGTTTTGCCGCTTCCCGTAACTCCGCGAAGCACAAAGGGAAAAAATCCCTCTTGACTTGAGATTTCATCAAATACCCTTTGCTGATCGGCATTCAATTTTATCTCTGCTTTTTCCTCTGTTGCCTCGATGTGCGGAAGACGGTAAACCTCCTCAATACGCGTCTCGATTATTCCCTTTTTGATAAGAGAATTTACGGTGGCGGAGGTTGCGCCCGTCATATAGCAGACCTCTTTTGCCGACATTTCTCCGTTTTCGCGAAGAAAAATCATTACCGCCGCCTGCTTTTCTCCCGTGGTTTTAAGCTTTAAAAGGCGGGCAAGCTCAAAATCGTCTATTGCAAGTGAGAGTATGTTTACGGTAAGATCGCCTATATTACGCTTTGCGGTTACGTCAACGGAAAGGTAGCCCTTTGATTTTAAGGTGCCAAGCACCATTCGGGCGCTGTCACCGAAGGAATCGTAGATTTCCTTTACCGAAACAGCCTTTTCCTTTGACGAAAGGTAGCTGTAAATTTCCTCCTCAAGCGGTGACATCTGCGCTCTTGCAGCCTCTTTTGGATGTGCAATAACGGTTTCGCTTAAATTATAGTTACAGCCGTAGGGTATTACAAGCTTTGCCGCCTCGTAAAAGCTGCAAAAGCATCTTTTTTTGACATAGTGAATTATTTTTACAAATTCAGCATTTAAGGTAACGGAATTGTCTATTACCGCGTTTATCTGCTTTAAAACCCGTTCGGAATCGTCCTCATAAACCGCAAGAACAACTGCTTTGGTTCTTCGGTTTGATTTTCCGAATCCAACCATAACAAAGCTTCCCACAGATACAAGCGGATAAAGCGACTCGGGAATAATATAATCAAAAAGCTTATCGTTTTTGCTTATCATATCGCTGATTGCCAAAGACGCAACCCTTCTCATTATTATCCCCTCTCTTTCTTTTACCTTTTTGCTTTAATTATTCCTCGGATTCTACGGTTCCGTAAACTACTCTGCCCTCTTCAATATCGCCGAGTGCAGTCATAATTGCCTTTTCATTTAAAACGGTGCCCTCTTCAACAGCCTTGTCGGAAATATCTCTTGCTCTTTTAGATGCTGCGATGACGAGCGAATACTTTGTCTGATTACCTTTGATAAGTTTGTTAAGTGCCTGATACTTCATTTTTTATGCCTCTTTCATTATAATGTTTTCAATTTCTTTTACTGCTTTATCGAGCTCGCCGTTGACTACAACGTAATCAAAGAGCGATTGCTTTTTCATTTCTTCCCTTGCCGCGTTAAGGCGCTTTGCAATTACCTCATCGGTTTCGGTGCCACGCTTGCGCAAGCGTCTTTCAAGCTCCTCCATTGAGGGCGGTGCTATAAATAAAAGTACAGCGTCCTTACGGAGCTTTCTGATATTTTCTGCGCCCACAACGTCGATTTCAAGAAGGCAGTTTTTGCCCTCTGCCATCTTCTTTTCCAAAATGTCGAGAGGAGTGCCGTAAAAATTATCGCAATATTCGGTGTATTCGAGTATTTCGTTGTTTTTAAGCTTTTCAAGGAAGGTTTCCTTTGTAACAAAATGATAGTTTACGCCGTCAACCTCTCCGACTCTTGGGCTTCTTGTTGTCATAGAAACGGAATAGTAGATTGAATCGTTATTTTTCAGAAGCTCTGCTATTACCGTTCCCTTTCCTGCTCCCGAGGGTGCCGAAATTACGAATATTTTACTCATCGTCTTCTTCCTCCGCCGCAAAGCTTTCAACGTCAGAAAGGCGCTTTGAAAGCGTTTGGCTCTGAAGACTTGAAAGTACAACGTGGTCGCTGTCGGTAATAATTACCGATTTTGTCTTTTTGCCGCCCGATGCATCGATAAGACGTTTTTCGTCACGCGCGGTCTGAATAAGTCTTTTAACGGGAGAGCTTGCGGGATTCAAAACAGCCACAACTCTGTCTGCCGCTATGAGATTTCCGTGGTGTATGCTTATGAATTTCACTTTTCAAACTCCTTTATTATTCAACGTTTTGTATCTGTTCTCTTATCTTTTCAAGCTCGGATTTCATTTCAACAACGGTTTTGCTCATTTCAAGGTTATTTGCTTTTGAGCCTGTGGTATTTATCTCGCGGTTGATTTCCTGAACCAAAAAGTCCATTTTCTTGCCAATCGGCACGTTTGTTTCTATCATCTGCTTAAACTGTGCAAAATGGCTTTTGAGTCTTGCCATTTCCTCGTCTACCGCAATTTTATCGGCAAATATTGCAGTTTCGGTAAGAAGGCGCTGCTCGTCGATTTTTGCATCCTCCAAAAGCTCTCTTATTCTTTCCTCAAGCTTTTTGCGGTATTCCTTTACGCTTTCGGGTGCAAGCTTTTTAAGCTTTTCGGTATTTTCCTCAAGCACAGAGAGGTATGAAAGCAGATCCTCGGCAAGACGTTTGCCCTCCTCTACTCTCATTTCCACAAATTCGTCAAGCGCAAGGTTTAACGCCTTTTCAATATCTGCGTAAACCTCTTCGTCATCTTCCTCGGCTTTGTTTACGGTAAACAAATCGGAGTTTCTTGCAACCGTCATAACGCTTATATCGTCCTTTAAGCCGTATTCGTTTTTAAGCACTCCGTATGCCTTTAAATAACCGTTTAAAAGAGATCGGTCAAGTTTTACGTCAAGCCCGTCCTCCTCCTTGTTTACAACCGAGACGTAAACGTCGAGCTTTCCTCTTGAAATTTTCGACGATACCAAGGCGCGGATCTTATCCTCAAACTTGGAGTAAACGCGGTATATTTTGAGATTGAAATCCAAAAATCTGTGATTAACCGATTTTATTTCAACAGTAACGGTTCTTTTTTCACCGTCGTATATGCCTCTTCCGAAGCCTGTCATACTTTTAATCATCGTCTTTTTTCTCCTTTTCCTCGAGCTCTATCTCTCCGATAATTTCATCTATTTTGCTTTGAAGAGTAACGTATTCGTCATTTTGCTCCATAACCGATGGCACGGTTTTGATAAGCTCGTTATTTTTCTTGTTTTTTCGCGAAATCACAGCAAAAATCGTAAGATAACCTATAAAGAGAATTATCGAGGCTATTGTTATAACACAACCGCTTTTTAAGCCTACGGGCATAAACTTAAACTCGATTACGTTTTCGCCCTCACCGCAAAGAACTGCCATAAAGCCAACGTTTACCTGCTCAATTTTAACCTCTTTGCCGTTTACGTATGCCGTCCAGCCGTCCTCGTAAGGGATAGAGAAGAATACCAAGGTTTCCTTTTCAAGAGTGATGTTTCCCGAAAATCCTCTTGAATCGTATTCAAAGTTTTCAACCGTATTTTCACGTCTTGCATCACAAGCCGCTTCCATATCGGCATTTGTGTATATGTTATTCGCTGTGTAATTAGTGTAGATATGGGAGTATCTTTCAATCTGACTGTCTGAAAGAAGTATTCCGTGAAGGAGAATTCTGTCACGATAGTCCTCCGACAGGTCGTTATACTGATCATAGGTTATATACTGATCGTAGGTAAATCCAATCGGAATATAGTTTGTGTTTTCCCAGATTGAAATATCGGCGCTCTTACCGACGTATTCAAATCCGTACCAATCGGGAGATTTATCGTTTTTCGTGTCGATCATATACTTTACCGAAAGGAAGGACCTGAGCCAGATCAGTTCCGGATCAGGCTCGCTTCTTACAGTTCGCGTGCTTCCTATCGACTCGTAAAATCTCGTTATTGATTCGGGAACAACCGTGTGGAAAAATCTTATTGAAGGAAGTCCGAGCATAAGACCCTGATTTTCACGGTTATTTTCGGGAGTATCGACTCTTACGAAGGAATCCTCGTGATCCGGAAGCTCGAAATCGTTTCTGTCATAAATATTTTGCTCAATAAACGATTTATTGCCGTTTGTGCCTGTTTTGGTGTTATCGTAGGATTTGCCAAAGAAAATAAAGACGTTTCCGTAAAGCACGCATATACAGCAAAGGCTTATAAATGCCGCTTTAAAGAACTTTTTATTACCCTTTTTGATAGTGCAAAAGAGAATATAGCTTAAAATTATGCAAATTCCTATAATTGCAATATACGCCCAATATTTTGAGGGGTATTTTATAAGTCCGTGTTTCTCATAGAACTTGGAAATACCGGTAATTATCTTTTGAACAATATTTCCCGATGCCTCGTTTATAAAATAGCCAAGGTCTTTTCCGTCAGTTACGTTTTTAAAGAGTATGCCAACGGGAAGGGTAAGAAGCACCGTTGCCGCCGTGTTGATTTTTAAGGCTCCGCTCCATTCACCGTCGGAGCAGCGTTCCATTGCCGTTACAGTTGCAAGAGAGAACATAAGTCCTAACATAAAGTACCATCTTGTGTAATAGCTTGATGAGAAGAGCTGAAATACCGAGTTGAAAAGCGGTACAACACAGCAAACGAGAAGAACGATAAGCAGCTTCTGAAGCCAATCCTTTTTTCTGCTGTGCCTTAAATATGCGATTACGCCCGTTGCCGAGAAAAGCGGCAGCCAGCAGGCAACCGACGACCATTTCGTATCTATTTCGGGATAGAAAAGCGGTCTTGCGGGGAGGTCGGGCGGGGTGAAGAATGCGGTAAAGATGTTGGGGTAAATTTGCGTTTTGTTAAATATAAGCATTCCCCAGCCGCTTATTTTCCAGCTTGCTCTGGGAACCTGTGCGGTTACATAGATTGCGGGAAGCGCAATAAAGAGCGCCATTCCACAGCCGACAACTACTTCAAAGGCAAGTGAAAGAAGTGTTTTTATATCGAAATGCTCCTTCCAGCAGCCCGAGGTAAGTCTAATTAAGAAATAGATTATTATGAATATTACCTCTGCAACGAAAAGGTAGTAGTTGCAAAGGAGACAAAATGCAATGCCGAGTGCGAAAAATCCGCGTTTTTTCTTCTGAATAAGCACCTCAAGTCCGTAAAGCATAAGCGGGAAGAATGCAAATACCTCATTGAACTGATAGAAGAAGATGCTGTAAACCATATTGCTGCAAAAGGCGTACATTATGGCGCCGAGCACCGCGTTATCTACCTTTTTTGCAAAAAGCTTAAGGTATGCAAAGGCGGTCATTGCAGATACGGCAAACTTAAGGCAGAGCATAAAGGGCATCATATATGGTACCCAATCTGTGGGGAAAGGAAGAGTGAGCCAGAAAAACGGGCTTCCGAGCATATAATAGGCATAGGAGCCTATGAAGTTTACGCCAAGATCCGATTCCCAGTTCCAGAATATCTCTCCGCTTTTTACAGCGGCGTGTGCCTCATACCAGAAGGGTATCTGCTGAACGTTATAGTCACCGTAGAAGGTGAAAACGCCGCCGTCGTATATCATCGACGGAACGATAAAGGCCGCCGTGATAACAAAGCCGATAAGAAGCAGATAAATATACTGCTGCCACGACGGCAAATATTCAAATGAGAATATCCTTTGTTTTTTAAGCAGTGGATTTTTCATTTTAAACTCCTGTGGTAAGCTTTATTTCTCCGTTTGAAATTTCAAACGATGCTTTTGTGAAGCTTTCACCGTTTGTGATAACCTCATCAACGAGGCGATCCTCAATTTCTTTAAGAACTATTCTTCTTGTGTTTCTTGCGCCGTATTCCTCGCTGTAGGATTTATCGGCAAGGTAATCTACTACGTCATCGGTCCATTCAAGAGTGATGGCACGCTCGGAAAGGGCTTTTTTCTGCTCGTTTAAGATTACCTTTGTGATTTCTCTGAAGCTTTCCTTTGAAAGAGGATTGAAAACGATTATTTCATCAACTCTGTTTAAAAACTCGGGACGTAAAAACTGCTTGAGAGATTTTTCAGCCTTTTCTCTTGCAAGGTCCTCGTTGCTTTTATTAAAGCCAATGCCCTGCCCCTTTATTTCAGATCCTGCGTTTGAAGTCATAATTATAACGGTGTGACGGAAATCAACGGTTTTGCCGTGTGCATCGGT
>JAZRNU010000070.1:0-16805 GCA_045648325.1 Eubacteriales bacterium
TGAAAAGAAAGAAGAAAACTAAAAATAAAAAGCCGTGGTATCACGGCTTTTATTTTTTCACAATTATTTTTCTTGCAAAAAATACGATTTTCTGTTAAAATATAATAAGAAAAATATCGGGCGGTGCTTTTTATGAAAATTAAAAACAGAATAACGTCTTGTCTGATTTCGGCTTTAATGATTTTATCTATTCTCGCACCCTTCGCGGTTTTTGCCGTGACGGCTGAAAGCATTACCTATAACGTGTATAACGGAGAGGAGCTTATTTACAGCGACGATTTCCGTTTATACGGCGCGGGAAGCTACGATATCTTCGTTTCGAAGGACGCAACGAGAATAACCCTTTCTGCTGCAACAAAGGAAAACGAGCTCCCCGTATATACCGAGGGAGGAAACGAGTTTGACTTTGCGGGAAATACCGCATCGGTTTCTTTTACCGTTTCCGACGAGGCGTATTCGCTTCTTTTCATTAAAGAAAACGATGAAAACTCCGTTATTGAGGCAATTTCAGTAACCGCCTTTGATTCCGAAGGAGCCGCCTCCTCCGTGCTTTTTGATTTCAATCCTTATTTATTCGGATATACTCTTCCCTTAAACGACACCGCAGTTTCGGTTGCCTTTGATATTACCGCCAAAGAGGGCGCCGAAATCAAAATAAACGGAAGTGAAATAAAGGAAAGCTACGCACTTTTTCCCTACGGTACGGAATTTGAAATAACCGCTTCGCTCGGCGACTTGAATTACAGCTACCGCTTTGCTATTGACGGCAAGGAAATTTCCTCCTTTACCGTTTACGGCGACGAGGGAAAAACAAATTACAATAAGAGCTTTACCGTTTACGGTGGAAACGCGGATTACACTTTGCTTCTTCCAAACGAGGGAGCAGAATATTCCTTTAACAACCTTGAAAACTGCATCTTCTACCTTGCCGAAACCGATGAGGAGATCATCGACTCCTTCACCTTTAGCTCGGGCACCGTTTTAAATGCAAAGAATATTGACGGCGATTATCTTTTCAGCTTGAAGTTAATTACCGACGAAAGAGATTACACTCCCGTTTTGAAAAATATCCAACTTTTCGTTTTTGACGAAGAATCTGCATTTTTGTCCGCTTACGGTATGAGTGCGGTTTCGGAAAACGGCTTTGTCGCAAGCTATTTGCAAAAGGGTAATCATCTTGTTTTTTCACCCGTTTTTGCAGATAAATACGATTACGATTACAAGGTTACCGTTTCGGAAACGGAATATATAAAGGGTGAAGAAATTCCTCTCTTTTCGGGCGAGGCTACCTTAACTGTATTTTACGGTGAAGAAAGCTTTGACTACACCGTCACTCTGACAAACGAGCAAAAAGCCCCCGTAATAAACGAAATCGGCTTTGATTTTCTCGATGCCGCAGGTAATAAAATAGGATCCGACGCAATTTCTGTAATAAGCGGCGAGGAAAATAAGATAATTTACAAAATAACCTCCGACGTCACCTCTGTAAAGCTTACCGATATGCTCGGAAGCTTCGTTGAGTCATTTACCGTAAACGGTGAGGAATCAGACGTTATTCCGATTGGCTCCGACGTTGCGATAACCGCAACAAACGGCGAGCTTTCTGCCGATTATTATATTTGCTTTGAGGTCGATACCGAGGGCACCGAATCTCTTTCAGAGGGAGTTATTATATTCCCGATGGATCTGAACAGACATTATTTCGATCCGTCAATTTACAGTGAAGGCGTTACCTCTTTTAAGCTTCACGGATATACCGACAGCGCCTTTGTGGCTGTTTATCCCCGTGCATTCAACGGAGATATCAAGGTAAACGGCGCAAGCGAATTGGCAATAAGCGACGGTGTATACGTCTTTTATCTTACAAAAGAAGATCTTGGAAACGAGCTTGTAATTGACTTTTTAGTTGGCGGCGAAACGGTTGAGACAATCAGCTTTTCTCTTTCCTACGGCGACGTAAGCGAGCCCTCGCTTTCTGCCTTGAACGTTTTCTGCTACGATGAAAACGAAAATCTCCTCGGTACGTTATCCTTTGATACCTCCGACAAATACATAAGCTTAATCGAGGGAAGCGTTTATTACCGGGTAGTTCCCGTAAGCTTAAACGGATATGCCGAGCTTTTCAAAAACAGCGCGCTTGTTTCAAAATCGGAGCTTTTAAGATATCTTTCGGTTGATACCATTACGGTTTCCACGGTAATCAGCTCCGCTTATACCGACAGAGTTAATTACACCGTATTTAACGGAAACTTCCTTTCGGGAATTTCGGTAAACGGCAACGAGATTGCCGATTTTGCTCCCGATTGCTTCAACTATTCCGTTACCGTTAACAGTGCCGACGTTACAATCCTGCCTGTTTGTGATTTTGACGGCGCAGAGATTGTTTACGAGGACACCTTGACCATCGGTGAAGAAACGGAAACAGTTGAAATAACCGTTACAAACGGCGGCGTTTCGGTAACCTACACAATTGAGATAACCTTGGTTGTTCCCGATCCCGAGCCTGATCCCGAGCCTGATCCCGAGCCTGATCCCGAGCCTGATCCCGAGCCCGAGCCCGATCCTGAGCCTGAATTGCTCATTTCCGAAACCCTTATTTTAAACCGCGAAACAGGCCTTATAAGCGGTCTTACCCCGCTTACCCCCGTTTCGGAATTGAAATTGCTTTTCACAAACGATGTGACTCGCATTAAAATCCTTAAAAACGGAAACGAGGTAACTTCGGGCAACATTGCAACGGGTATGCAGGTTGTTCTTTACAACGAGGACGGCACCGTTGCCGACATCCTTACCCTTCTTATCTACGGTGATATAAACGGCGACGGAAGAATAAATACCTCGGATATTCTTCAGATCGTTTTGCACAACAATAACAACCACCTTGCCGAAGAAAAGCTGATTGCCGCAGATATAAACGGCGACGGAAGAATAAACTCCTCCGATATTTTGAGAATAATTCTCTTTAATAACGGCACGGCGATAAAGCAAGACAGATAAAATTAAAACCCCTTTGCAGCTTCTGCAAAGGGGTTTATTGTCAAGATGCGGCAGCGCGGCATATTATGTAACTGTGCCGTTTGCATTTTTGCAATGCTTTAAAGGCACTTTTTATACCCCCGACGTAATAACACGTCGGGGGAGTTTTTATCTTACAAGCTCGGGGAAGATACAAAGTGCCTCGTAAAGGCGGCTTAACGAAAAATCCTTGCCTCCCGCGCCTGCCAGAAGGGCAATTTTTCCCGTTTCTCTTGCAAATCGGCAGGCCGCCGTTTTATGCCCGCCCCTTTCTCTTTTCAGCTTTGCAACGGCAGAAAAGATAAGCGCTATCTGCTCGGCGCGCTCGGCGTTTTCTGCGCCTGCAAACAGAGAAAGCCCCGATTTTTCCGTGTTTATTTCAAAAAGCGCCGTAATTTCTGCCGTCTTTGCCGCATAAACGGCTTCTTCCGCCGCACCGTGTGCGAAAAACACCGTTACACGCTCCGAAAGAGCGCGGAAATTCACGTTGTAAAACGTCAGGTTCTTCTCATTTGCCTCCAAAGCTCCCTCGTAAAAATTCTCAATTATCCTTTTTCCTTTTTCATCGGAGAAAAAAAGCATTATTTTCTTTTCTCCTCTGCCAAAGCTTTCTATTTTAATTCTTTTTTCGTCATTTTGCTGATTCATTTTTACAAAATTCTTATTCACAGCTAACCCTCCCGCTAAAATATATTATTCAAAAAGTGAAAAAACAGACGGTGTTAACGAAATTTTCATATCACTTTTGCAAAGGTTTTAATTTGTTAATATTTTATCATTGACTTTTATTGAAAAATAATATATAATATACAAGTAAAAATTTGTTTATAAAGGAGACCACCAAAATGCATAATTTAAAAAATGAAGCTCTTTCCAAATGGATCGAAGAGGTTGCGGCTCTTACCTGCCCCGACAACATCGTTCTTATTGACGGAAGCGAAGAGCAAATCGACGCTTTGAGAGCAGAGGCTTGTTCTACCGGCGAGCTCGAAAAACTTGATCAAGACAAACTTCCCGGCTGCTATCTCCACCGCACTGCCGTTAACGACGTTGCACGTGTTGAGCACCGTACCTTTATCTGCACTCCCACCAAGGAAGAGGCAGGCCCCATCAATAACTGGATGGAACCCACCGAAGCATACAATATGCTCAACGGTCTTTTCGCAGGCTCTATGAAGGGTCGTACCATGTACGTTATCCCCTACTCTATGTCTGTTGTAGGATCTCCCTTTGCAAAGATCGGTATTGAACTTACCGACTCTATCTACGTTGTTCTCAACATGCACATCATGACCAGAGTTGGTCAGAAGGTGCTTGACGTTCTCGGCGAGAGCGCAGACTTCATCAAGGGTCTTCACGCAAGAAAAGACATTGACGAGGAAAACCGTTACATCATGCATTTCCCCCAGGATAACACCATTATGTCTGTTAACTCCGGTTACGGCGGCAACGTTTTGCTTGGCAAAAAGTGCTTCGCTCTCCGTATAGCTTCCTACCTCGGACGTAACGAGGGCTGGATGGCAGAGCATATGCTTATCCTCGGTATTGAAAATCCCCAGGGCGAAGTTAAATACATCGCAGCTGCATTCCCCTCTGCTTGCGGTAAGACCAACCTCGCTATGCTTATTCCTCCGGAAATCTATCGCAACAAGGGCTACAAGGTCTGGTGCGTAGGTGACGATATTGCCTGGATCAGAATCAGAGATGGCAAGCTTTGGGCAGTAAACCCCGAAAACGGCTTCTTTGGCGTTGCTCCCGGTACCAACGCAAAGTCTAACCCCAACGCTTTGGCTGCAACCATGAAGAACACCATCTTCACCAACGTTGTTAAAACCGAAGACAACACCGTTTGGTGGGAAGGTCTTGGCCCCGCTCCCGAGAAGGGCATCGATTGGAAGGGCAACGACTGGAACAAGGATATGGGCATCAAGGGTGCACACCCCAACTCCCGTTTCACTGCTCCTGCTGAAAACTGCCCCTGCATCTCCAAGGAGTTTAACAATCCCGACGGTGTACCGCTTTCCGCTATCGTATTTGGCGGCAGACGTGCAAAGACCGCTCCCCTCGTTTACGAGGCATTTGATTGGCAGCACGGTGTATTCGTTGGCTCTGCTATGGCTTCTGAAACCACTGCAGCAGCAAGCGGCGCAGTTGGCGTTGTAAGACGTGATCCCATGGCTATGCTTCCCTTCTGCGGCTACAACATGGCTAACTACTTCCAGCATTGGCTCGATATCGGCAAGAAGCTTGAGAATCCTCCCAAGATCTTCAACGTTAACTGGTTCCGTACCGATAAGGACGGCAACTTCGCATGGCCCGGCTTTGGCGACAACATGAGAGTTCTCATGTGGATCCTTGATCGCGCTGAAGGCAAGGCAGAGGCTGTTGAGTCTGCAATCGGTTATCTTCCCAAGGCAGAGGACATTAACCTCGACGGTCTTGATATGACTGTTGAAGACGTTAAGGACCTCCTCGACGTTGACAACGCTCTCTGGGCAGAGGACGCTGCTTCTCTTGAAGAGTTCTATGCAAAGTTCGAGGGCAAGATCCCCGCAGAGCTTCAGACCGAGCTTGAAAACCTCAAAAAGAGAATTTCCTAACCGAAATTTTAAAAGCACCCCGAAAAATCGGGGTTCTTTTTTTAATTTCCTCTTGCATTTTGCGGGAATTGTGATATAATAGTAACAAGTTAAAAGAGGAGGGTATCGAAAATGGCATACATTATCAGTGACGATTGCATTGCTTGCGGCGCATGCGCAGGCGAGTGCCCCGTTGAAGCTATCTCTGAGGGCGACGGCAAATACGTTATCAACGCAGACGCTTGCATCGATTGCGGCACTTGCGCTGAGGCTTGTCCCGTTGATGCTCCCAAAGCAGAGTAATTAAAAAGTAAAACGAAAACGCCCTGTGGTTTCCACAGGGTGTTTCGGTTTGAAGGACTTTATGGAAAAATTTGAAACGTTACCGTCGGGAGAAACCGTTTACTCCTCCCCCGACGTTTTTAAAATAGGCACCGATTCTTTTTTACTTGCAGAGTTTACAAGATGCTCAAAAAGAATGAAGGCAATCGACCTCGGCGCAGGCACCGGTGTTTTGGGGCTTGCGCTTTCAAAGCGTGTTGCAGACTGTCTGCTTGTTGACAGCTCAAAAGCTGCCTATGAGCTTATTTTGAAAAATATATCGGCAAACGGTCTTGACGAGCGTTTTTCAGCTCTTTGCTGTGACGTCAAGGATATTCCCGTTTGCCACAACGATATTTACGATATTGCGGTTATGAATCCGCCATATTTTGAAGAAGGAAGCGGCAAAACGCCGAAAACCAAGGAAATGACCGCCGCAAGGCACGGCGATTTCGGTGATTTTGTTTTTACCGCAGCCAGAGTGCTTAAATACGGTGGGCTTTTATTTGCGGTCATTCCCGCACAGCGCCTTTTTGATTTTGCAAACTACTGCCACAAATCAACTCTTGCAATAAAGCGTATTAAATTTATTAAGAAGGACTCAAAAAGCAGTCCGCACGCAGTACTTATTGAGGCAAAAAAGGGTGCTAAAGAGGGCGTTATCACCGAGCCCGACGTTATCACAAAGGAGTTATAAAATGGATTACAACGGTCTTTACGTCGTTGCTACGCCGATTGGAAATTTAAACGACCTTTCCCCCAGAGCGATCGAGGTTTTAAAGGGCGTTTCCTTTATCGCGGCGGAGGATACGAGAAATACTCAAAAGCTTCTTAATCATCTCGGAATTAAAAAGGAGATGATAAGCTACCACGCCCATAACATCGTTGAGCGTTCGGGAAAGCTTATTGAAAGGATGCAAAACGGCGAGTCGATTGCCCTGGTAAGCGACGCGGGCACCCCTGCAATCTCCGACCCGGGCGAGGAGCTTGTGAGAATCTGCCATGAAAACGGAATAAGGGTCACTCCCATTTCGGGTCCTTCGGCTGTTATTACCGCCCTTTCCGCTTCGGGTATGCCCACCGGCAGATTTACCTTCGAGGGCTTTTTGTCAACCGCACACAATTCAAGGAAAGAGCATCTTTCCTCACTTGTTGACGAAAAGCGCACCATGGTCTTTTACGAGGCGCCCCACCGTCTTTTGAAAACGCTTAAGGATATGGCGGAATATTTCGGCGACCGCAAAATCGTGCTTGCTCGTGAGCTTTCAAAGTTTTACGAGGAGATAATTACCACCTCTCTTTTTGCCGCTATCGAAAAATACGAGCAAAAGGACCCCTTGGGCGAATTCGTAGTGATCGTAGGCGGAAAGCCCGAGGAGGAGTTACTCCCCGATTACGACGCCGCCGAAAAAATATTCAACGAGGCCTTATCAAACGGGCTTTCCCGCACCGACGCGGTAAAGGAAGCCGCCAAGAAAACGGGGCTTCGCAAAAACGACCTTTACAACCGTTTTGTAAAATGAAATTTTCAAAGCTTTTGTTTTTCTTTACCGAGGCGTCTCTTTTTCTTATTTTCACCGTCGCCGATCTTGGCCTTGCCGCCTTTCCCTCGGCTTTAATCAAGTATATTTCAATTATAATTTGCTTCCTCTTTGTCATTTTTGAAGCAGTCAGAAAAGTGATTAAAGGGAGGCTTGGAGGCACGTCCTTTATTTTAGCGGCGATGTCCCTCACCCTCGCTGCAGATTGGTTCTTGCTCGTTGAAAACGACCGCTACGAGTTAGGCGTTTTCCTTTTCTGCACAGTGCAGACAGTCTATTTTCTAAAGCTTTCACTCGGAAAGAAAAAGGGCACGTTTTTGCTGTCGTCAGCCTTGAGAATCTTTTTATTTTCAGTCGCTTCTGTTATTCTTCTCCATTTGGAAGCGCCGTTATTATATTTTCTTTCCGCATTCTCAATAATAAATCTTTTGTTAAACACTGCCCTTGCCGCATTTGCCGCATTTTTTAAAAAGGAGCCCATTGAGCTTGCTTTGGGACTTTTTCTTTTTCTGTTATGCGATATTTGCGTCGGAGCCTTTAATCTCGGTCTTTTCCCGAAGATCGAGACCTTCATTTTCTTTGGAATGTGGACGTTTTATCTTCCATCGCAAGCGCTTATTGCTGTTTCCGTAACAAGAGAGGAGGCTTCTCTTTGAAGCTTTTAAAAAAGTTCGGTTATTTTATAACGGTTATCTTTACTGCACTTTTCATTCTAAGCCTTTCAATAAGCCTTCCCATAACCTTCCGTGACTTTTACTACGGAAGGATAGACCATTACGATCTTATTGAAGCAAGCGGCGAAAGCAGAGAAACCATCATTGATGCCTACGACGAGCTTCTCGACTCGCTTACCTCAGGCGCTCCGTTTGGAACCGGAGTTTTTTCCTGCAGCAAGGAGGCAGAGGCGCATTTTATGGATTGCAAATTCCTTTTTCTTCTCGATTACGCCGTTTTAGGTGTATCGACGGCATTTATGGTCGGTTATGCAATTTATAAAATAAGAAACAGGAAAAACAAAAGCCGCGTTATATCCCCTTTGTTTTTCGGCTCCCTTATTGCCGTCTTCCCAATAGCCTTTTTCGGAATATATCTTGCCGTTGACGTGTGGGAGGCTTACAGATTTTTTCATCAGGTTTTGTTTTACGGCAAGTCAAACTGGCTGTTTGACATCACCCGTGACGGTATTCTGGCAATACTTCCCCAGCAGTTTTTCATCGACTGCGGTGTTATGATAGGCATTTCGGTTGTCACCCTTTCGCTGATTTTCATAATTTGCAGTATTACTGCCGTTATTTTAACGAAAAAACACAAAAATTTGCAAAAAAACGTTTAAAATCCTTGACTTTTTCAAAAGGTTGAGGTATAATACTACGTACCCTTGCTCTCAGAGATAGAGGGCCAAAGTCCAAAAGGAGGTAAATAAAACATGGAAAAAGTTATCCGTTCTTACGAGCTTGTCTACATCATCGACGCCGCTCTTACCGAGGAGGCTATTGCCGAGACCGTTAAGAAGTTTGCCGATCTTATCGCTGCAAACGGCACCGTTGAGAAGACCGAAGAATGGGGCAAAAGAAAGCTTGCCTACGAGATCAACAAGAAGACCGAAGGCTACTACGTTTTCGTTTGCTTCAAGAGCGAGCCTGAATTCCCCGCCGAGCTTGACCGTATTTTCGGCATCACCGACGGCATTCTCCGTTCTATGATCATCAACCCCGAAGAATAATTAAAAGTGAGGTCTTTTAAAAATGCTTAACTTCAACAAAGCAATGATATCGGGCAGAATCACCCGCGATCCTGAACTCAAGACCACCACGTCAGGTTTGTCGGTAACCTCTTTCTCGGTTGCCGTTAACCGCAGAGCAAAATCCGGCGAGCAGAGCGTTGCTGATTTCATCAACGTTGTCGCTTGGAGAAACACCGCAGAATTCGTTTGCAAATATTTCAAAAAAGGCAGCGGTATCTTCGTTGTAGGTCAGCTCCAGTCAAGAAGCTGGACCGACAATAACAACCAGAACCGTGTAAACTGGGAAATCATTGCAGATGAGGTATATTTCGCCGAGTCCAAAAGAGATGCTTCCGATAACGGTGGCGTTGAGTTTATGAACACTCCGGCTGAGAGAAAAGAAACGGCGGCTCCCGCTGTTGATTTTCAGGAGCTTATCGACGACGATGATAAGCTTCCCTTCTAATTTACGAAAGGAATGAAACTACAATGGCAGAAATGAACAATGCAGCAGAGAGACCTTCTTTCAAGAACAAGAAGAAGAAAAAGGTTTGTGCTTTCTGTGCTGATAAAAATCTTGTTATAGATTACAAGGATGCCGCAAAGCTCAGAAGATACGTTTCCGAGCGTGCAAAGATTCTTCCCAGAAGAATGACCGGCACCTGCGCTATGCATCAGAGAAAGATTACTACCGCTATCAAAAGAGCAAGATACATTGCACTTTTACCCTACTCTGCAGACTAATTAAAGAATTACACCGCATCCTTTCGGATGCGGTGTTTTTTTATTAAATTTAAATCCCGCCAAAAGGCGGGATTTTTTTAATCAATGTTATTCGAAAATACGTCTGCAACCTCGGAGATGGTGATATACGCCTTGGGATCCTTATCGTGAACGATACTTGTCATCTTCGAAATCTGGAAACGGTTTATAATTATATAAACTATCGTCTTTTTATTATCGGAATAATAGCCCTTTGCCTCGTAGGTGGTTATGCCGCATTTAAAGCTTTTGTTAAGGGCGCGGCAAACCTCTTCGGGATTTTCTGTAACTATCATTGCCGCCTTTGCTCTGTCTATACCCTCGATGATATAGTCAACCGTTTTAATGCCTGCGCCGTAGGTTACTATTGAATAAAGCGGAAGAGTCCAGTCGCGCATTATTATTCCCGCAATAACGTAAATAACAATGTTATAGACCATTACGAAGGTACCAACGGTAACGCCAAGCCTTTTTGCAAAGATTACCGCCAGAACCTCAATGCCGTCCATTGCGCCGCCGAAGCGGATAGCCATACCGCTTCCTATACCCGAAATAAGTCCGCCGAATAAGGAGCACAAAAGAAGATCCTTACCCGCAAGCGGCGAAGCCATGGTAACGTCGATGGGTAAAACGTCGTTTATGAGCCATGCTCCGAGTGAATAGCACAAAACGGTAAACACCGCGTAGATCGTAAAGGCAAGCCCCTGACGTTTAAGTCCAATCAGGAAGAGGGGCACGTTAAGCAGAACGAGAAATATTGAAAGGGTAAGATATTCGGGCGTGACCTGCGAAAGTAAAATAGAAGTACCGGAAATACCGCTGTCGTAAAGTCCTACAGGCGCGATAAAAAGAGTAACGCCAACAGCGTTTACTATGCCCGCCACCAGAAGCCCGAGAAAATTCGTAACCTTTAGCTTTTTTAATTCTTTTTGTATTGATGCCTTATTGAATTTCATTCTATCACAACCGTTTAATCAATCTGCTCGTACATATCGCTCGCGTCGGCCTTGAGTGAATGCTCGCGCACTGCAAGCACCTTGTAGCTCTGGCTGTTTGCGCCGAAGCGAATGGTAATTACGTCGCCCACCTTAACGTCGTAAGAGGGCTTTACCACCTTGCCGTTTACAGTTACGTGGTCGGTTCCGCAGGCCTCTGCCGCAACGGTGCGGCGCTTGATAAGGCGCGAAACCTTTAAATATTTGTCAATTCTCATTACGGAAATCCACCTTACAAAATTCTGACGCCTTCTTTATAAGAAGGCGTCAATAGGGTTATGTCAATCAATCAACTGCTTTTTTAAGGCCTGCGCCTGCTTTGAATACAGGAAGCTTTGCTGCCTTAATGTCGATAACCTCTTTGGTTCTGGGATTGCGGCCTTTTCTTGCCTCTCTCTTCTTAACGTCGAAGGTGCCGAAGCCTACGAGAGTTACCTTATCACCTTTTTTAAGTGCGCCTTCTACTGCACCGGTGAATGCGTTGAGTGCTGCCTCTGCTGCTTTTTTGGAAATCTTTGCGTCTTCTGCCATGATTGCAACGAGTTCTTGCTTGTTCATTTTATTTTCCTCCGTTTTAAATATTATAATTTTATATACTGTCAGGGAAACGTTGGCCTGACGTTATAACTTTTTCTTTGCTTTATCCCAATATTCGTTCTGTTTCTCGAACGAAAGCTGTGAAAATATCTTGTTGTCGTTTAAAGCAAGCTCCTCGCATTTTTCAAAACGAGTTATAAATTTTTCGGTTGAGTGGGTAAGCGCTTCCTCTGCGCTTACCTTTGCAAATCTTGAAAGGTTTACGGCAGAGAAAAGCACGTCGCCTATCTCCTCGCTTACGTTTGGCTTATCGCCCTTTTCAAGCGCCTCCTTTAACTCCAAAACCTCCTCCGAAAGCTTTTCGAGGGTTTCGGAAATATCGTTAAAGTCAAAATGCTCGTTTGCAGCCTTTTTCTGAACCTTTTCGGCACGGATAAGAGCCGGCAAGGCAGGTGAAACGCTTTTCATAACCGAGCTGCCGTTTTTTTGCGATTTTTCGGTTTTCTTTATTGCATCCCAATTTTTCAAGACCTCATCGGAGCTTGAAACGCTGATATTGCCAAAAACGTGAGGGTGGCGCAAAATAAGCTTTCCGCATATACGGCTTATAACACCGTTTATATCGAAGCCGCCGTTATCCTTTGCAATGTTTGCATGAAAAACAACCTGCAAAAGCACGTCGCCAAGCTCCTCGCGAAGAAGCTCGGGGTTTTCGGTGTCGATTGCCTCCACCGCCTCGTAGCATTCCTCCAATAGATTGTTTCTTATCGTTTTATGGTTTTGTTCTCTATCCCACGGACAACCGTTTTCGGAGCGGAGAATAACCATAATATCAACAAGATCTTCAAAATTAAACTCCGTTTTTTGCGCAAGTGCTTTTATTTTTTCAGAAAAATTATTTGCTACACTATCCATTTTACTACATCTCGTCACATATTTCAAGTATTTTTTTATTTTTTGTTAGTTTTGCACAATAAATTTAAGTCGTTTTTCGTTACGGTGCCGGTTACAAAGACCATTACGGCATAAACCGCCATTGCAACGACCACCGCCGTTATTACTGCCGCAGCCGAGCTGCCGGTCATTTCAACCATACCCTTATTGGTGACCCACGCCGCCGCAGAGGAAACCACGGCAGAAATCAAAGGCTTTACTATTGAAGGCATTACCGCAGGGAACATTCCCGTGTGCCTTACTAAAGCCACCGAGTTAAGAACCATCATAACTATCATTGCAACGGCAGTGGATATTGCCGCGCCGTTTACAGAAATTTCGGGTATTCCGAGAAGAATATAGGCAAGTGCGGTTTTTATAACGAGTGAAATGATGATATTTATTACGGGGAGATGCTGCTTGTTTATACCCTGAAGTATTCCCGTAAAGCAGTTTGAAAATGCAAGGAATATCATTGCAATGCAAAGGAATACCATTGCCGAGGAAACGTCGTCAAGATATTTGCTTTCGCCGTAGAGAAATCCGAGTATCTCCTTTGGCAAAACCGCAATTCCAAGGGCAAGAGGAAATACTACAACGCCGCAAATTCTGCCCGCAAGGTCAATATCCTTTCTTATAAGCTCCTTTTCCTTTAAGGCAAAATGGCTTGAAACGGCGGGGATTATGCTCGTTGCTATTGCAAGAATTACAAAGGTGGGCAAGGTGTAAAGAGTATCGGGCATGGTGCTGTATGCGCCCCAGATTCCGTTTGCCTCCTCGGCGGTCATGCCGATATCCTGAAATCTGCCGAGAATAAGGTAGTTATCTATCGTGCCCGCAAGGGTTG
Source organism: Eubacteriales bacterium (assembly GCA_045648325.1). GTDB lineage: Bacteria > Bacillota > Clostridia > Oscillospirales > RGIG5299 > RGIG5299. The sequence continues at coordinate 13,254 of JAZRNU010000070.1, forward strand.
TTGAAAGCGAGCCTATCATTATGGGAATGCTTATGCTGAAAAAGGATTTTGCAAGATGGCGGTAAGGCATCGAGGGAACACAGCGCTGATCGGCATATATTCCGCTTTTTCTGCGCGATCTTATCTTTTTAATTGAAATTATTGCAAGGTAGCATACTGCCGCGAAGCCTGAAATAGCGGCACACATTATCGTTCCGCCCGCGATTTTTTCGGGCTCGTTTGGGAAAAAGAAGCCAAAGACAAATGCAAGTGCAAAGCCCGCAACGAGCTTTACAACCGCTTCAATGAGGTTTGCCATAGACGAGGGCACCATATTCTGATTGCCCTGATAATAGCCCTTTATTGCTGCGCCTACCGTTACGATGCAAACGGCGGGAGCGATTGCCTTTACTGCGTAATCGGCGCCGGGATTATTCATAAGCGTTGCAATCTCACCTGAGAAGAAAAACATAAAAAGGCTTACAAGGAAGCTGAAAAATCCGTAGGTAAAAAGTGCAATCAAGAAAATTCTTTTGGGCTCGTTTCTTCTTTCAAGAGCGTTTGCCGTTGCCACCATTCGCGACATTGCAACCGGCAGACCCGCCGTTGCAAAGGTAAGAAGCACGGTATATATCTGAAAGCCCGTTGAGTAGTAACCCATTACCGAGTCGCCTACAATGCGGTAAAGCGGAATTCTGTAAACGGCGCTTAAAATTTTAACAATGGCGCTTGAAACCGCCATAATAAGCGTGCCCTTTATTATAAGACTCTCGCTCGAGGCTGACTTATCACTCATCGGACCTTCTCCCTTCTTTTATAGATAATATTATATATTATACTACTTTAATTTAAGAATTACAACTGTTTTTTAAAAAGGCAAAAGCCAAATGGGGAATTTATCGCAATTTATTTGCTGTTTTTACCTCTTTTTACAGCTTTTTTTGCAATATTTTATTTTAAAAAGTCCACCGTGCGCGTTTTTTGGCAAAAACGGTAAAAGGCTGTAAAATACTTTTTGTGGCGTAACAGCCTTTTGAATGTTAAAATATATGCAGGCTTTTTAAGGAGGATATTTGCTTTGAGGCTTAAGCTATTATATTTACCGAAATCAAAAATAATTACCGATGACCGTCTTTTCGATGGCGTTTCAAACGACGGCTTTATAAAAACGGTGAAAAAAGACGGGCTCCTTTCGCCGCCCGTGGTTATAAGATGTAAAAAAAGCTACCGTCTTATTGAGGGTTATCGCGATTTTTGCGCCGCAGAGAATGCAGAGCTTAAAAAAATTCCATGCCTTGTTTTATCCAACGTCGAAACGGTAAAAATCAAAGCCTTTTTCCTTTCAAGGGAGCTTATTTCCGAGCTTCATTTTTTTGATGCCGCAGAAAAGCTTCACTCGTTTATAAACGAGTTTTCCCTTTCGAAGGAGGAGGCCGCAGAGCTTTTATCCATCGACAAAAGAAAGCTAAACCGCTTGCTTTTGCTTCTTAAAATTCCGCCCTATTTGCGCCTTGTGTTAAAGGAAAGGGGTGCAAGCGAGGAGGAGGCGCTTGCAGAGCTCAAAAAGAGCTTTTTGCTTCAGTGCGACGACGGTGCTAAAGCTCCCGCAAAAACCTTTAAAATGGCGTTTGACGATTACCGCATTTTCAAAAACACCATTGCGAAAACGGTTGAAAAGATAAACGCCGCCGGAATAAGCGCTCTTTCGGATTTTTCAGAAAACGAAAAAGGGCTTACCTGCACCATTGAGGTAAGAAAATAAAAAAATCTCCCGATTGCTCGGGAGATTTTTTTATTTCTGAAGCTTCGCTTCGGTTTTCTGCATAAAGCTTTCTTTTTTAACCGCAAATCTTTCGTGATCGCACTCACCTACGATGCCGTGAATATCCGAAACGGTTATATGGAATTCAAAGCGTCTGCCGTCTACTGCGGTGAGAACGCTTTCGCAGGTTATTTCCATTCCAACGGGGTCCGCCGCAAGATGAGAAAGCACAAGCTTTGTGCCAACGGTTGTAACGCCTGCATCTAAAAGTGACTCAATGCTTTCGGCGGCGGTCTGCTCCATCAAAGCCGCCATTTGAGGAGTGGCGTAAACGGGCAAAAGTCCGCTTCCTACCTTTGATGCGGTCATTTCCTCGGTGACTATTATCCTTTTAATATTCTTTATTCCTGCTTCTATTGCCATTTTGTTTTCCTCCAAAATTTACTACCGATATTATACATCAAAAACCGATTTTTTTCAATATCCTTTTCTTTTTCTTGACTATTTTTCGCCGAAATGTTAAAATAATTATATAAATTAACTTTTACCGGAGAAGATATTATGGAATACGGTTTTTTTGCATTTCTTTCAAGAGTCAAATACATTCGTCGCTGGGGTCTTATGAGAAACACGAGGGACGAAAATCTTGCCGAGCATTCACTTGAAACGGCAATGCTTGCCCACGCCCTTGCCTCAATCGGAAACAGAGTTTTTAACAAAAGCTTAAATGCAGACCGTGCCGCCTCCCTTGCCCTTTTTCACGACGTTACCGAAACGGTTACGGGAGATATGCCCACCCCCATTAAATATTTTTCTCCCGAAATAAAGAATGCCTTTGATTCGGTTGACGCCGTTGCAAAGGAAAAGCTAATTGCAATGCTGCCCTCAGAGCTTCAGTCCGATTACGCCGACATTCTCTATTTTGAAGATGACGTATATTTAAAAAAGCTCGTCAAAGCCGCCGACACCCTTTCGGCTTACGTCAAGTGCATTGAGGAGCGTCTTGCGGGAAACAAGGACTTTTCAAAGGCTGAAAAGTCAATTAAAAAGCGCCTTTATGACTACAAGCTTGAGGAGCTTGACTATTTTATGGAAAAATTCATTCCGGCTTACGAAAAAACTGTTGACGAAATGTAATTTTACTGATATAATAAAAGTAATCTGAGGCGTCGTCGTGGCGGCGCCGAGGAAAATTTATAATATCTCGCCAACCCGAAGGTTATCTGACGGGACGGAAAAACGCAAAGCGTACTTTCTCACGGCGGGAGTGCGTTTTTTTATTTTTTAAGGAGCTTTTTGAAATGGAAAAAAGACTTGGCGTTACCGGAATAGTGGTTGAAAACACAAAGGCCGCTTCCGAAATCAACGAAATACTCCATGAATTTTCTCACCTTATTGTGGGAAGAATGGGAATTCCCTATCACGACAGAGGAGTTTCGGTCATTTCCCTTATTGTTGACGGCACCAACGATGAAATCGGCGCCATGACAGGAAAGCTCGGTCCCATCAGCGGAGTTTCCGATAAAACCGCACTTTCGAAAATTGGCTTTGCAGGCGAAAAAGGACAGGATTAACATGTTAAACAAAACCAAAAAAATCATTGCGGCTTTATTGGCTCTTTGCCTTGCTGCCGCACTCCTTGCGGGCTGTGCCCCAAAAAACAAAGCGGAAATTAAAATTGCCGCCTTAAACGGTCCCACCGGTATGGGCTTTGCGGGACTTTTTGAGAAAATCGACTCAAGCAGCACCTTTGACAGCTATACGATTGACCTTTACGGCGCCCCCACCGACGTAAACGCCCTTGTTATAGG
>JAZRNU010000071.1:0-19338 GCA_045648325.1 Eubacteriales bacterium
TGCCTCAACAATGGGCGGACTTGTAAGAAATCTCACGGCGGGAGAAATGCTTGCCCAATACGAATACGTAAACCGCGATACCGAGGGCGGCGTTTCAAACATAGTAATAATGGGAATCGGAGAGCCTCTTGATAACTTTGATAACCTTGTGCGATTTTTACAAAACATAAAAGACGAAAACGGCATTAACTTAAGCCACCGTCATATTTCCGTATCAACGAGCGGACTTTGCGATAAAATAAGAGAGCTTGCCGATATGAAGCTTCAGATAACTCTTTCGGTATCACTTCACGCTCCGAATGATGAAAAACGCTCACGTCTTATGCCCGTAAACAGAAAATACGGTATTTCAGAGCTTATGAGTGCCTGCGATTATTATACTGCCAAGACAAACCGTAGAATCTCCTACGAATACACCCTTATTTCAGGTGTCAACGACAGTATGTCCGACGCATTGGAGCTTTCGGCTCTTTTGAAAAACAAGCTTGCACACGTTAATCTGATCCCCGTAAACGAGGTTAAGGGCAAGGATCAAAGAGCTTCAAACGGCAAACGAGTTAAAGACTTTGCCGAGGTGCTTATTTCAAAGGGAATAAACGCTACTGTGAGAAGAACGCTCGGAAGCGATATAAACGCTTCCTGCGGTCAGCTCAGAAGAAATCATAAAGAAACGGCCGGTGATTGATATGTATTACGGCAAAACCGATAAAGGAAAAGTAAGAAAAGACAATCAGGATAACTTTGGCTTTTTTGAGGTTGCAGACACAGTGTGCCTTATCGTGTGCGACGGTATGGGCGGAGCCAAGGGCGGAAGCGTTGCATCGGATATTACGGTAAAAAGGGTATCCGCCGTGCTTAAAGAAAAAATTAAAAATGAGGTTACTGAGCAGGATATAATCCGCGCGTTAAACTCCGCGGTAGAAACCGCAAACGATGAGGTCTTCGTTCTTGCAAAAAATGATGAGAGTCTGCACGGCATGGGAACTACCCTGGTTGCAGCGGTAATTCGCGGTAACAGACTCTTTTATACCCACGTTGGCGACAGCCGTCTTTATGCGGTAACCGAAACCGAAATAAAGCGCATTACAAAGGATCACAGCTTTGTTCAGGAAATGGTGGAAATAGGCAAGCTTACTGCAAAAGAGGCTGAAAAGCACCCCAATAAAAATATAATCACACGGGCAATAGGCGTTAATTTGACGGTTGAAAACGAAGTTAAAGCAGAGAACTTAGACGGAAGAAGGCTTTTGCTTTGCAGCGACGGACTTTCAAATATGCTAGATGATGAAACAATATTCGAAATTATCAAAAAGCACAAAATAACCGAAAAATGCGTTGACGTGTTGATTGACAAGGCTAACAAAAAAGGCGGAACAGACAATATCACCGCCGTAATTTACGGAGGCTGAAATTATGGGTGAAATGGATAGATTCGTTGGCACGGTCTTAAATGAAAAATACGAAATTACCGAAATTATCGGCATAGGCGGTATGTCAGTAGTATATAAAGCAAAAGACCTTTACAACGGAAGAACAGTTGCAATAAAGCTTTTAAAGGACGAATATAACAACGATATGTTCAAGACCCGTTTTGTAAACGAGTCGAGAGTTATCTCAATGCTTTCTCACAAAAACGTAGTTGACGTTCTTGACGTGCATATTGCCGACGATTTTCAATATATCGTTATGGAATACGTCGACGGTATTACTTTAAAGCAATATATGACCAAGCGCGGCGCGCTTGAATGGCGTGAGGCGGTATATTTCGCCGATCAGATATTAAAGGGCCTTCAGCACGCTCACGAAAAGGGGATAATCCACAGGGATATAAAGCCGCATAATATTATGCTTTTGCCCGACGGCACGATAAAGGTTGCAGATTTCGGCATAGCGAGATTTCAAAGATTTGATACCGCAACCCTTGCAGGCGATAAGGCAATAGGCACTGTTCACTATATAAGCCCCGAGCAGGCAAGCAAGAGCAAGGTAGATGAAAAATCCGATATCTACTCGCTCGGTATTACCCTTTACGAGATGCTTACAGGAGTTTTACCCTTTGAGGGTGACTCGCCTGTAAATATTGCATTAAAGCAGATAAGAGAAAAGGCCAAGCCCCCCAGAGAGATAAATCAAGCTATTCCCAAGGGACTTGAGGAAATTATATTAAAGGCGATATCAAAGCGCCCCGAAAACAGATATTCAACGGCAGACGAAATGCGCGATGCGATAAACAAGATAAGAGAAAATCCCGTAACAGTATTTAATTATAAGCTTTTGAACGATTCGTTTGAAGCTGCGGATAAACAAAGGATGAAGGAATTGAAAAAGAAAAAAGCAAAAAAGAACTTTTTCAGACGTCACAATATGCTTTTCTCGATACCTGTGTTGGTGGGTATCGTGCTTGGCATTGCTTTTTCGTCGTTCGTTTGGTATATGGTAAACGACGTGGTGAATTCCGCATCGGAGGGTTATATTGAGGTTCCCAATTTCGTTGGTAAGAAATACGAGGAAATTATTGCCGATCCGCAGTATAGCGGCTTGTTTACCTTCACACAGAAGGAATCCTACAGCAATATCTATGAAAAGGGAATAGTAACCGACCAATCGCTTAACAGAAACACCAAGGTAATTGCGGGAACGAAAATCGAGCTTGTTGTAAGCTTGGGCATTAAAACCGTTCAGATTCCCGAGGTAATTGGAGACGATATTGACTCGGTTGCAAAAATCCTTCAGAATATGGGCTTTATAATAAAGACCGAGTATGAATACAGCGATACCGTTGCCGAAAAGAAGATCATTTCATGCACCCCCGGTGAAAAAACTAACGTAGCCTACGGTACCGAAATAACTCTTGTAGTAAGCCGAGGCAGACAGGTTCAGCTTGTTAAGGTGCCCAACGTTTTAAGTAAAGACGTAAACGATGCGTTTGAGACCCTTACCGCAAGCGGATTTACCGTTTTGGTTGAAACGGCATATTCCGATTCCGTAAAAATCAACTCGGTAATTTCTCAAAGCAGCGCACCCAATACGAGGATTCCCAAGGGCAGTGAAATAACGATAGTGGTATCCGACGGCCCCGAACCGGTAACGTCGGTTCCGGAGCCCGAATCGTCTGACGTTTCTTCCTTGCCGTCTGATGCTGAAAACAATTCGTCAGAGCCATCCGACGTTACTGAAGACTAAAAGAATATGATAAACGAAGCTAACGTAAAAAGATTAAGCGGCACCGTTACCGAGGCGCTTAACGGCAGATGCACGGTGCTTTCGGAAAATGGAGCTATCGATTGCGCTGTAAGAGGAGTCTTTCGCAAAGAAAGCCTTTTCCCCAAGGCTGGCGACAGGGTTCTATTTGAAATAACCGATAAAGACGAGGGAAACATAACGGCGGTTTTAAAAAGAAAAAACGAGTTTATCCGCCCGGCGGTGTCAAACGTCGACGTGATGTTTATCGTTTCCTCGGTATCATCTCCAGCGCCCAATCTCGAGAATATTGATAAAATGACTGCAATTTGTGAATACAGCGGAGTTACCCCCGTAATAGTTTTCACAAAGGGTGATCTTGCATCGGCAGACGATTACGTAAATATCTACAACGCGGCAGGCTATAAAACGCTCGTGCTCTCCAATGCAAACGATGACGGAATAGAGGAAATAAAAAAGCTTGTAGATGGTAATATCGTAGTTTTCACAGGCCATTCGGGAGTTGGAAAATCAACTCTTATAAACAGAATCTGCCCCGAAGCAAACAGCGAGGTAGGCGAGCTTTCCGAAAAGCTTTCAAGAGGAAAAAACACAACGAGAAGAGCCACTCTTTTTAAATGCGGTAGCGGATTTGTTGCCGATACTCCGGGATTTTCGTCTCTGGACCTTACTATGTGCATTAAAGCCGAAAAAGAGGATATAAAGGATTATTTTCCTGAAATAGCGGAAAAAGAGGGAAACTGCAAGTTTGCAAACTGCCTGCATATTCCAAATTCAAAGGGCTGCGCGGTGTGTGAAGCAGTTTCTTGCGGCGAAATAACCGGAAGCCGATATAACAGCTACCTTAAATTTTATCAGCTGTTTAAGGATAAAATGAAGTATTGAAATAAATGTGGCTTTAAATCGCAATAAAGAAGCCGAAAAGTAGGAATACTTTACGGTTTTTTATATTAAGAAATGAGTGCACTTAAAATGAATGAGAAAAAATGGTATATTACTTTATTTGTTGTCTTGATAATGATAATTTTCTTTCCGATTATAGCTTTTGCTTTACTTTTTAGCATTATTTTATCTTTGCTTAAAATTCCCAGGGATAAAAAAGAATATATGAAATCCCGGTATTATATAGACTTAAAAGAAAAATTTTCAATAGGTAAAATTTATTCTTCTGAGTATATTTTTTACAATTCAGCGATCAAACGTGGACTTCAAATAGAATATATACAGCAACAAAATGGGCTTGAGTATTTTATATACAATAGCATACTGTATCTTTTTCCGACTTTCGAAGAATTGGATTACGATGAAGAAAAAGCAAAATGGCAATCTTTAAGCGACGGAGAATGGATAAACTTTGATGAAGAATACCAAAGTCTTGTTGCATTACTTGAATTCGAGCCTAAAATTCCGATAAAAATCCTTGTAGAGCGAAAAATGATTCTTGCCAATGATCTTAATAAGGTTCAAATTCCGGAAAGCGTTTTTGTAACATGGGGTTTCGATGAGGCGTTTGAAGATGAGGATTCTCCGCAGAAAATGTTTGTTCCTAAATCGACAAAAGAACTTTATGAAATGATGAAACAAACCAACACCCTTTGCGGACATTTCGAAATGCAGTCTAATGACGGAAATATCATTTGGTATTTGTATGAAAACGCTTGTATTGAAATAGGAGTAGAGGAAGACGATTGCTTTTTTGGTATTTCAAAATTTTTACCAAATAAAAAACAAAGTGGACTTACTCATTGGCATCCAACGAATTTTGAAATTTACAATTTAGTCAGAAAAATTGGAAAATGTGGTAATGTTATTGTATTAAAAGATTTTTCACTTGGTGGTTTATCTGGTGATAAACCTTTATATATAGGAAAGAAAGAAAATTGCCCATATAAAGGAAATCACAAAACTCTATTTAGTAAAATCTACTATCTCGAAGCAAAATAGTAAAACACCCTCCTGTAAACGCAGGAGGGTGTTTTACTATTTGTCTTGTTTTTTATGTCGCAAACAGCCTCCTTCGCATAGTATGTAAAAGAGAAAAGGAACGGGAGGCAATTTAGTTGAATTTTCTTAAGGTACTGATTGCGATAATAATAATCGCGCTTGCAGCGGGAGTGCTGTTTACCGTAATATTGCCGCCTACCTTACTGATCGTTGTGCTTTCCGCGGCAATAATGATAATAGGCGGTTGTATGTTCTTTTTCTGAAAGGAGAGTTGCTGTAATGAAGGTCGTTGTTGTAAGATCCCCAAGGTTTTTATCAAGAATATTGAAAAGGATATTTAAAATAAAAAACGTTACGGAAGAATAAGAATAGAAAGCCTCAGTTTGAAATACAATCAAACTGAGGTGATTTTTTTGAAAAATAAAATTTTAATTACTCCTTTGATTTTTGTGCTGATATCTGCTATAATATATACGTACAGTGCAAGTCTGGTAAAGGAAGCCTCGCAAACGTCGGTTTTAAAAGAAGAAAAGGTAATAATAATCGATGCGGGCCACGGCGGAGCAGACGGCGGATCGCAGGTAATGGGCGTAACGGAAAAGGATATAAATCTCGATATTGCCTTAAAGCTAAATGCCCTGTTTGAGCTGTTTGGCTATAAAACCGTTCTTACACGAAGTGATGATAGCTCCACAGACGGTGGCGGGAGCTTCAATAAGCGCAAGGATCTCGATAACCGCATAAAGCTTATAAACTCCTTTGAAAACAAAGAGGTAATAAGCATTCACGTAAACGAATTTGCTGAAACTAAATATTTTGGAGCGCAAATGTTCTATAAAAACACCCAAAACAATAGTTTATGGGCAGAAAAAACAATGTTAAGGTTTAAAACATTACAGCCAGAAAACAACAGGGTGGCAAAGCAGATAAACAGCGTGCTTTATCTTTATTCGAGAATCGACTGTCCCGTTTTGCTTGCCGAATGCGGATTTTTATCAAATGACGCGGAACGAGAGCTTTTATGCGATGAAAAATACAGAATGAAAATAGCACTTGTGCTGTTTTCGGGATATATAGATTATCAATGCTCGGAGGTTTAAAAATGGCGGAAGCTAAAATCAAAACTCAATATCTTTGCTCCGAATGCGGTGCGGTTTTTTTAAAATGGTCGGGAAAGTGCCAGAATTGCGGCACATGGAACAGCCTTACCGAAGAAACTGTTACATCGGGCACAAAAGCAAAAAAGCAGGAAGCTGCCTTAAACGTTGTTGAGGCGGTTTCGCTTAACAACGTCGTTGCAGGCGGAGAAATAAGATATAACAGCGGCATAGAGGAATTAAACAGAGTTCTCGGCGGAGGAATAGTAAAGGGCTCTCTTGTCCTTTTGGGCGGTGATCCGGGCATAGGAAAGTCAACCTTACTTTTACAGATGTGCGGTAAAATAAACGGCAGCTTCAAGGCGCTTTACGTCAGCGGCGAGGAGTCGGCAGGGCAGATAAAACTTCGTGCCGACCGCCTTGGAATCAACTCCGAAAACGTCTATATTCTTTCCGAAACCTGCGTTGAGAGCATTGTTGCGGCAATTGAGAAGCTAAAGCCCTCGCTTGTAATCGTTGATTCGATACAAACGGTTTATACCGAAAACGTTTCAACCTCGGCAGGCAGCGTATCGCAGATAAAGGAATCTGCGGCGGTGCTTATGAGATGCGCAAAAACCAACGAAATTCCCATCTTCCTTGTCGGTCACGTTACCAAAGAGGGAAATATTGCGGGACCCAAGGTGCTTGAGCATACCGTCGACGTAGTTTTGTATTTCGAGGGTGATGAAAAGCTTCAATACAGAATACTCCGCTCTGCTAAAAACCGTTTTGGCACCACAAGCGAAATCGGTGTTTTTGAAATGGCAACAGAAGGACTTGAAGAAATCAAAAATCCCTCAGCCGAATTTATATCCGATCTTCCAAACGACGTATCAGGCTCGGTAATAGGCTGCCTTTTTGAAGGCTCAAGACCTATTTTGTGTGAAATACAGTCGCTTGTTTCAAAATCACCCTTTCCGTCACCGAGAAGAATGGCGGTAGGCGCCGATTACGGCAGACTGTGCATGCTTATTGCCGTTTTGGAAAAGCGTGCCGGGCTTTTACTTTACGATAACGACGTTTATTTAAACGTTGCGGGCGGCCTGAATCTCAACGAAACCTCGGCTGACCTTGCAATAATTCTTTCACTTGCCTCCTGCGTTAAGGATTTCGTTATAGGAAACGACACGGTAATTATAGGCGAGGTTGGGCTTTCGGGAGAAATACGAGGTGTATCAAACCTTGATATACGCCTTTTGGAGGCTCATAGGCTCGGATTTAAAAAGGCGGTTGTTCCTGCAAAGTCAAGAATAAGCGAAAAGCTAAACGGCATGGAAATAATCCGCGTGAGAAACATACGCGAAGCAATCAGATTTTTCCTTTAATGTGTTATAAAACCAATATCTCCGTAATAACATTTACGGAGGTATTTTTATTTGAAAGGAAAAAGGCAGATGAAGATAATTTATGCAAAAAATCAAAAAAATGATTACGGAAGCTACGGCAAGAAAAGAGATAAAAGCAGTATCGTGCGGGTTGTTACTATTCAGCTTATAATTTCCGCAATAATATTTTCAACCTTTTTTGCTTTCAAAAAGGTAAATTCCGAGCTGTTTAATGCCGTTACCACCGGAAGCTTTGGCGACGTAACCGAAACGCTTGGAAAATTTGAAGATTATTTTAACAAGCTTGCCGATGAAAGCCCCGTGTGGTCGTTTATATTCGGCTATCCCGAAGAGACCGACGAACCGGTCGATTTACCGCTTGAAGAAACGGGAAGCGGAAACGAAAGTAATGAGGATTTTGAGGAAGACAGCGACGTGTTAGCGGTATTCGGAAATACTGGACTTTTGTACGATACCGACGTAAAGATAGAGGAAAGCTCGGCGGAAACCGATGAGGATAGCTTGAAAATTAACGTTCCGAATTACAGCTATATGAAATACGAGCTTCCCGAGGAGCCATGCCTGCCTTTAAAAAACGCCGTGCTTACCGACACCTTTGGACTTCGTGTAAATCCGGTAACCGATAAGCAGGATTTTCACACGGGAATTGATCTCGGCGGTGTTAAAAAGGGAACAGAGGCCTATGCAATAATGAGCGGCACCGTAAAAAAAGCAGGATACGACAGCGTAAGCGGTAACTACGTAATTTTAGAGTTTGAAAACGGATTTACCTGCTCGTACTGTCATTTAAACGAAAGAGCGGTTAAAAAGGGCGATACCGTTTCAAAGGGGCAGGTAATAGGCTACGTGGGAAGCACGGGGCAGTCAACGGGCACACATCTCCATTTTCATTTGAGAAAAGACGGCATTTATATTGACCCGTTAAACTATTTCAACTACAAACCGAAAAATGCAGATTAAAACCAAATTCAAAATAAATCCGCTGTTTTTTGCCGTATTTTTCGTATTTTGCTTTTATGAGGGCATATCGGTAACTCTTATTATTTATCTTTCGGCAATGCTGCATGAGCTTGGACATTTTATTGCCGCCCGTTTGGTTAAGACACCGCCTGCCTCCTTTTCGATTTTACCCTTTGGAATGAGAATTGAGCTTGATTTTTCAAAAATCGCATATAAAAACCAGGCGGTCATTGCTTTTGCGGGACCGCTTTTTAATATAATCCTCTGGATGATTGCCGTTTTGGTGTCGCGTATTTATTTCAATCCTCTTTTATCGTTTTTTGCGGCTTCCAATTTCTTTCTTGCCGCCGTAAATCTCGTTCCCGCCTTTCCGCTTGACGGAGGCAGAATAACAGAGGCGTTGCTTTGCAAAAAAATTGATATTTACAAAGCAAAACAGGTGGCGGATGCGATTACCTTAATATCGCTGCTATTGCTTTTCGGATTGGGAATATATCTCCTGATTTTGAGCGGATATAACTTTTCGCTTATACTTATATCGCTTGTTTTCCTTTCAATGCTTTTAAAGGACCATATAAAAGAAGCGAAAGATAAAAAAATATTGTAAATTACGCCGAAATATGTTATAATAATTGGGAATGAAAAAACGGAGGACAAACTGCTGTGAAAAAGGTTAAATTCTTACTTGGAAGAATTTTTGATTTTAACTACAAGGCATTTTTTAAAACCGTGGGCGAGCTTCATAAGGATACCGGCAAAAGCAGAATCTGGCTTTTTTTCGATATTATTCATTGCGGCCTGAAATACGGTGCGGGATATGCCGATTATAAGCTTTGCGATTACCACGCGCTTAATGAAAAACAACGAAAAACCTATGTTTCGCGTGGCATAAACAACACTGTTGTTGCAATGATGAACGACAGATCTCTTGTTCATTATTTTGAGGATAAAAGAGAATTTAACGAAACATTTTCGGAGTTTATCAAAAGAAAATGGGTAAATATGCAAACCGCCTCGATTGAGGAATTCTCTGAATTCTTAAAGGGTCTTGATTATATTATTACCAAGCCCGCCGATGCAAGCTGCGGCAAAGGAATTGAAAAAATCAAGGTGTCAGAGTGGTCCGAAACAGAGCTTTTCAACTATTTAAAAAGCATAAATTCGGGAATAGCCGAGGAATGCGTGGTTCAGCACGGGGAAATTTCAAAGCTGAATCCCTATTCGGTAAACACCCTTCGCATAGTAACGCTTCGTGCAAACGGAAAGCCCAATTTGCTTTACGGATTTATGAAAATAGGCACCAATAAAGCGGTTGTTGACAATATGAACAGCGGCGGCTTTGTATCTCCCATCGATCTTGAAACGGGAACGCTTACCCACTACGGCTACGATATGTCGAAAAACACCTATATCGAGCATCCCGATACAAAGGAGAAGATAGTGGGCTTTAAAATTCCGTTTTGGAAGGAATGCGCCGAAATGTGTCTGCAGGCGGCTTCAAAATTCCCCGAGGTAGGCTACGTTGGCTGGGACGTTGCAATAACCGAAAACGGTCCGCTTCTCATTGAGGGGAATCCCTTCCCGGGTCACGTATTTTTACAGCTTCCGCCCCACGTTCCGGATAAAATCGGAATGCTTCCCAAATACAGGCAGTTTATTCCAAATCTTAAATAAAAGAATAAAATCTATTGCTTAATCTATAACGTTATGTTATAATATAACAAATAAATATATTAAAACAGAAACATGGAGGTTTTTGAAATGACATATAAGGTTGATCTTCACAACATTAACGTAACCGATTTCGTAAAGGAGCTTGACAACTGCAAGGGAGAGGTTTATCTCACCTCACCCGAAGGTGACAAGATGAATTTGAAATCTGCACTTTGCCGCGTTATCGGTATTACCAGACTTATCGAGGGCGGTAAAATATCCAATGCGGTTATCGAGTGTGAGCTTCAAGAGGATATGACTCGTCTTTTCCGCTTCAACCTTTACGGCAAGAGCGAATAAAAACAAAAATGTTTTTATCTAAAAGTAAAGGATAAGAGGAAATAATGAAAGAAATTACAATAAGCGATTTAATCTCGATTGTACTGAAAAGACTTTATTTAATAATTATTGTTACGGTGCTCGGCGCAACTGCGGCGTTATTGTATTCGAAATTTATGGTAACGCCCGTATATACCACTACGGCTTATTTCTCAATTTCAAACCTTGATGAAGAAAGCAGCAGCATAGCAAACCCCACCGCCAGCAACATTCAGGCATCTCAGCTTCTTGCAAAAGCAATTCAGTCGGCGTTGCTTGTTGACGGTTCCGATATTTATACCCTCGTTGCAGATGAGATTGGCGGAGAAATAAACGGACGTGTAAGCGTATCTGCCGACGAAACCTTTATTCTTCGCATAACGGTTACCGCTGTTGACCCCGATGATGCAAGAGAAATTGCCTTTGCATTCCGCGAATGTATTCCCGATTATCTTAAAAATCACAATTTAGGCTCTGCGGCAGCTCTCAACACTCCCGTTGAACCTGAAATTTCAAATGCAAGCACTGTCAAAAACGTCATTGTCGGCGCATTCCTCGGCGCAGCGATTACGATGGGTATAGTTATCGTTCTTGCGATGTTTGATAACTCAGTTAAAGACGAGGAAGACGTTACCTCGCGCTTCGACGTGCCTGTTCTTTCTGAAATTCCCTCACTTTCCGTAAGAGATAAGAAAAAAGAGCTTCTTTCCAAAATTCCGTTTTTGAGAAAGAAATTGAGGAAAAACGTTAAAACCACCGGCGCAGAGGATATTATAAAGAAAAATACCTCGTTTAGCATTATCGAGTCCTATAAGCAGCTTCGTACAAACCTTACCTTTGCCGTTTCCGTTTCCAAAAAGAAGATTGTAACCGTTACAAGCTCTCTTCCCGGTGAAGGAAAAAGCACAACAACCTGTAACCTTGCAATTTCTATGGCACAGGATAACAAAAGGGTTGTTATTATCGACTGCGACCTTCGTAAGCCTACCGTTCACAAAAAGCTTAAGCTTGATAACCGCCGCGGTCTTTCGGGCTATTTGAGCGGTCAGTATCCTTTGGATGAAGCATTGAAAACAAGCGTTTACGAGAATCTTGACGTACTTACCTCAGGCGCACTTCCGCCCAACCCCTCAGAGCTTTTGGGCTCCGATGAGTTTGAAAATCTTCTTTCCGATCTTTCAAAGGCATACGATTACATAATTATCGACTCTCCGCCTATAAACGTTGTAACCGATACCAGAAGCTTTGCTTCAAAGACAGCAGGCGTTTTGCTTGTTGCAAGACAGAACTTCACCCTCTACAGCGACGTTATGAAGGCTGAAAGCAATATCAAGCTCGCAAATACAAATATTCTCGGTATAGTAATCACCGACGTAAACTTGAAGGAAAAGAGATACGGCGGCAACTACCGTTACGAGTATAAATACAAATACGCATCAAGCGAGCCGGAACAAAACTACGATATTAAGAATAAGGTAGATTTAACCGATGACGATTGATTTTCACAGTCATATTCTTCCAAATATGGACGATGGCGCAAAAAGCGCAGAGGAAAGTCTTGAATTATTAAATACACTTAAAAAACAAGGGGTAAGCACTGTGTGCCTTACCCCTCATTTCAATGTTACGGCAACTTATGAATCGTGGGAGAAAAAGAGAAACGGTTGCTTTGAGCTTTTAAAGCAGAATGCCGAAGGAAACGATATTCCCGATTTGGTTCTCGGTGCCGAGGTTATGATTTCAAGAGATATTTGCGAAAAGGTAGACCTCAATAAGTTAAGGCTTGGAGATACAGAATATATAATGCTTGAAATCCCGTGGAAAAAATACAGTCCGTGGATGAGTGAGGAAATTGATTCAATCGTTGCAAAATACAAGCTTATTCCAATAATTGCCCACATTGACCGATACAGCGATTATTATAAGCTTGACGATTTTCTTGAAAAGTTCAATTTCAGTGAAGCAGTATATCAGATTAACGTTGAAGCACTGAAATCCTTTTCGTTCAGAATGAAGCTCAAAAAGCTGCAAAAAAGAGGATACCGAATAATATTCGGAAGCGATACTCACGATACAAAAAAACGTCCTCCGCATTTTGATTATTATAAAAAGTACGTAAAAGATGAAGATGTCTTTAAAGTATTCTGATCTAAAAAAGAGTGATAAAAATGAAGAAGTACATTAAAAACTACAAAAGAATAGTATTGTTTTTATTCGACGTATTTACTTATTACAGCGTTTTCGTTGCTTCTTTTTTCTTTTTGGGAACAGTCACTCCAAAGCTGTTTATAGTCGCATCAGTATTTGCGCTTATAAATACACTTTGCAGAGTTGTGTTCAGAATTTACCGCCAGATATATAAATACGCCGGATCGTATGATCATATCGTAATTTTCCTTTCCGATTTCTGTGCGTTTTGCTTTTGCTTTGCATTAAAAAAGCTCGTTCCTTATTTTAAAGACGTTTCCGGAACAATTCTTCTTATTTCCTCACTTGCTTCGCTTCTTGTTGTTTTATTTGCGCGTTTTGTTTACAGACTTTATAACACCTATCAAAAAACAAAATACGGCAACAAGCAGGTTGAAAAAAAGAGAGTAGCAATATTCGGTGCAGGCGAAGCAGGAATAATGCTCATGAAGGAAATGAAGAGCAATGTAAATTGCGAATACACCCCCGCGTTTTTCTTCGATGACGATGAAAATAAGGTTGGTTGTAAGGTTTTCGGAGTAAAGATTGTCGGCACGGGCTATAACGCTGTAAAAATACTTGCAAAGAGCGATGTTGAAACGGTTATTCTTGCAATTCCTTCAATTTCAGACGAGCGCCGCAGAGAATTTGTAAAAACCGTAACCGATGCAGGATATGCTGTTAAAATTTATGAATACAGCATTGGCGATTTTGAAAACAATTTAAAAATCAAGGATATACATATTGAGGACCTTCTTTTCAGAAAATCAATTCAGTTAAGTCCCGACGTAAATAAAATTGTTGGCGGAAAACGTGTAATGGTAACCGGCGGAGGCGGCTCAATAGGCTCCGAAATCTGCCGTCAGGTTGCGGCAAGCAAGCCCGCACAGCTTATAATCGTTGATATTTACGAAAACAACGCTTACGATATTCAAAACGAGCTTATCAGAAAATACGGTAAGGATCTTGATCTTAAAGTAATAATCGCTTCTGTACGTGAAAGAGAAAAGATTGATTTTCTTTTTGATAAATACCGTCCCGAGGTGGTTTTCCATGCGGCTGCACACAAGCACGTGCCCTTAATGGAGGACGCTTGCGATGAAGCGGTTAAAAACAACGTATTCGGCACCAAAAACGTTGCCGATGCCGCCGAGAAATACGGCGTTTCGAAAATGGTTCTCATTTCAACCGACAAGGCGGTTAACCCCACCAACGTAATGGGCGCAACCAAACGTCTTTGCGAAATGATAATCCAGTCAAGAAAAGACAGTAAGACGGATTTTATCGCCGTTCGATTCGGAAACGTACTTGGCTCAAACGGCTCGGTAATTCCGCTTTTCAAAAAGCAGCTTGAAAACGGCGGACCTCTTACAATAACCGACAAGCGTATAATCAGATATTTTATGACAATTCCCGAGGCAACCTCTTTGGTGCTTGAAACAGCGGCACTTGCGGAAAAATCGGAAATATTCGTGCTTGATATGGGCGACCCCATACATATTCTTGATCTTGCAGAAAATATGATAAAGCTTGCGGGCTTTAAGCCCTACAAGGATATTGACATCAAGGAAATCGGCTTGCGTCCGGGAGAAAAGCTTTATGAGGAGCTTCTTGTTGATTACAGCAAATGCAAAAAAACCGATAATAAGAAGATATTCATAGAACAAATTGATTCCGTAAGCCGCGAGGAAGTTGATGCTAAGCTCGAAATCCTCAAGAAAGCAACCGACAGCGCCGATATTGAAGCGGTAAAGGAAGCAATAAAAGCAACCGTACCCACCTATTGCGTGGAAAATATAAAGGCAAAAGAAATAAAAATGCTTTAAAATTTAATAATCGACTTATTTCCCGAATAAGCAACATAAAAAAATCCTATAATTATTTATAGGATTTTTTATTTTTTCGGAGGAAAATTATGAAAACGGAATATTTAAAGGAAAAGAAGCAGCTTTACTTGTTTTTAAACGGAGAAATCGACCATTTCAGCGCAAGAGAAATAATATCGTTTGCAGATAGCGAAATAGAGGTTTACCGCCCCAATAAGCTTGTGCTTGATTTCAAAAGCGTTACCTTTGCCGACAGCTCCGCTATTGCTGTGGTGATAGGCAGGTGCAATAAAATGAAAGCGCTTGGCAAGGATCCTAAAATTAGAATACAAAACGCAACGCCCACGATAATGAAAATTTTTTCCTTTTCGGGACTTGAAAATTATATTGAGAGGTAACAAAATGAAAAAGCTAAATGAAGCAAAAATAGTATTTACAAGCCATTTATCAAACGAAGCGTTTGCAAGGACCGCCGTGGCGGCATTCGTTGCAACTGCCGATCCTGTTCTTTCTGAAATTGCTGAGCTTAAAACGGCGGTTTCAGAGGCAATATCAAACGCCGCCGTTCACGGATACGCCGATAAGATCGGATACATAACGGTAAAAATGCGGCTTTATTCAAACTCAAAGGTCGTAATTTCAGTATCGGATAAGGGCAAGGGAATTGCCGACGTTTTAAAGGCAAGAGAACCTCTTTTTACAACGTCAACAAGCGGAGAACAGGCAGGAATGGGCTTTACGGTAATGGAATCGTTTACCGATAGTCTTAAAGTGCGTTCAGAAGAGGGAAAAGGCACAACTGTAACGATGACCAAGATATTTAATAAAAAGGCTGAATAATATGATCTTTACCGATAATATTTCATTGCTTTATGCAATTAAAAACGGTGACAGAGCTGCAGAGGAAGAGCTTATTAAGCAAAATGTAGGACTTGTAAGAAGCGCAATTAAGCATTATAAGGTTTCATTATCGGAATACGAGGATCTGTTTCAGACCGGTTGCATCGGATTGATAAAGGCGGCTCGCGCCTTTGATGAAACAAAGGCATCGGCATTTTCAACCTACGCGGTTTATGTTATAACAGGTGAAATAAAAAGGTATATCAGGGATAATACTCCCATAAAGATGTCGCGCTCACTTCGTGAAATTTATATAAGAGCCTGCAGAGAGAGGGGAAGGCTCGCGGCCGAACTTGGCAGGGAACCAACCGTAAAAGAGCTTGCAAGTCGCACTGGAGATTCCGTTGATGATATAATTTTAGCAACGGAAGCAAATAACGCCGTTTTATCTCTCGATTTTACTCCCGATGACGACAGCGCATCTTTGGCAGATACCGTTGGCAGTGATCCAACCGAAAAGCTTAATGAAAAAATGTCGCTGATTTTTGCGATTGAACGGTTAGAGCCTCTTGAAAGAAAAATCATTGCACTTCGTTATTTTAAAAACAAAACACAAAGTGAAACGGCAAAGATTCTTGGTGTAACGCAGGTGCAAATTTCAAGAAAGGAAAGAGCAATTCTGAAAGAATTAAAAGCGACTATGGAGCCGTAAGCTGCAAAAAAATTTAATGGCGGCAAGATGAATTATAAAACAAAAGATTCCGATACCGCACAATGCAGGAAAGATTGCATAATTTGCCTTTTCGAAAAAAGAAATGGAAAAGTCTGTAATTATGTAAATTACTGCAGACGAAAAAAGCGGAACAATAAACCAACTGAAGATTTCAGCACGCATTCCCGTGGCTTTTAAAATGATAAAGAGGTTTGTAAAAGAGGTAACCGACGTGCTTAAAATCAATCCTATAACAAAACCGTTTAGCCTAAAAGAAGGTATTGAAACCAAAAAATAGCTACACGCTACCTGAATATAATCACCTGCAATAAAGCTGAAGGTGGTGGGACGTTCTTTTCCGAGGCTGTAGGCAATAGAGCCGGTAATCGCCTGCAAAACCCCTAAAACAGTGCCTGTTGCAACGAGAAACAAATTTTCTCCAATTTCCATGTCGCCGTAAATCAGCTTTGCAACGTAAGGTGCAACGGGCAAGAAAAACGCCATGATGGGAACGATTACAGTCATTGCAACGGAAAGAATTTTTGAAATTTTATTCCGAAGCTCTTTTATTTTTCCAAGTGAAGTGAGCTTTGAAAGCGACGGAACGATTATAAGACAAAGAGCACCCACGAAAACCGTGGGCAGGGAAATAAGCGGCATAGACATTCCGAAAAGCGTACCGAAGCTTTCGAGAGCCTCCGATGGAGAAATGCCCGATTCAACAAGTCTTTTTGGTATCATAGAGGAATTTACGGAATCCATAAGTGCGCCCGATAGATTTGTGGCGCAAACGGGTATTGCAATAGAAAGTATTTTTTTATAATAACTTTTATTGCATTTTTTTACAATACTTCTTTGCGAATGCTTACGTATATGCCTTACTCTTAATAACGTAATAATTACCGCGCTGAAAATTTCACAAATAACCATTCCCAAAGCAATAAAGGCAATAGCATCGTCACCGCGAACGGGTGAAAAAACAAGCAAAAGAGAAACTACTGCCGAAATTCGTATAATTTGCTCCAGAATTTCCAAAACCGCAGGAGTTTTAACGTTATTTATACCGTAAAAATAGTTTTTGCTTATATTTTCAATTCCTGTAAGGATCATACACGGAAGCAAAATCAGAAGAGCTTTTTCTGTGCGGGAGTCGCCAATAAATCCGCTTGAGATTTTGGCTGAAAAGATATATATAATAACCGAAACGCTGACGGAAACGGCAATAAAAACCGTAAAAGCATTGTTTACAATGATTTTTGCATCTTCGCCCTTGTTGGCTTCATTTTCAGAAATAAGCCTTGCAACAGCAACGGTAAGTCCCGAATAGCAAAAGCTTGTAATTACGAAATAGGCAGGCATAAGAAGCTGATAAAGCCCCATATTTTCAGCACCTATAAGCCCCGTTATGAAAACTCTGTAAATAAAACCGAGTGATTGTGCAATCATATTGACGGCTGTAAGAAAAACGGTTCCGTATAAAAGAGAGGATTTATTTATCTTCAAAAAAAACACCCCTTAACGCAATTTATTCATGCGTTAAGGGGAAAATGCATTTTATCAGAAGTTTCTTCCGCCAAGAAGCTCGGCGATAGTGTTCTCATATGCCTTTGCGGCGTTTTCGTTTTCGGAATCGTTGCAGGCAACCTCATGCTTATCGCAGATAAGACGGGTGAAATAGTCGGTAAGGGGCGGATTTTTAATAAGAATGGGCCCAAGCAAATGAGTTGCAATAACCGAATTATAAATTGCACCGTCAGTCTCGGGAATATAAAGGTTGCAAAACTGCTTTTTAATATCAACGAATTTGCCAACGGCTTCACTCGTATTGCTTGATTTATTTATAAATCCAATAACAGTCTGCGGGAAAATCGGAGTTTCGCAAATAACGTCACCGGTAAAGCGCGCGTTTATAAATTCGGTGGAATAGTCAAAAAGTGCAACGCAGCTATGAAGATTTCCGTCAAGGTCCTTGATATCCTTGCCCAAAAGCTCTGAGGCATTTCCCGAAAATAATGCGGCACCGCCGTTTTCGGCATAATCCTTTATTTTATCGGCGTATTTGACAATATCCTTTGCTGCAGCCAAAAGCTTTTTCTCGGTTCCCGCGCCGCAATAAAGAAAAGAAACTCCATCAAGTGAAAATTCCTCGCCGAATCGGTGAGAAACAGTTTCAACCTCGAATCCGTTTTCGGTAAGACGTTTTTTTAGTGCAAGAATATTTGCATATTCTCCGTAAAGATTTAAAAGGTCGCTGTAAAGGTGGAGTAATTTAATTTTCATCGTTTGTTACCTCGACTTCGGGAATTTCAAAATCAAACGGCAAAACCTCGGTGTGTGAAATAGCCTTATGCTTATCCGAGAAGCAGGTGAGGATAAATATTCTTCCCACGTTTGAATATTTAAGACCTTCCATAGCATCGTCAACGCGCTCGGAAACGGTTATGATATCCTTGTCGATTGAAGTGAAGGAAAAGCGCTCGGCAAGATCGTAGCAGTATTTTCCGGCAAGTATAATGTTATTTACAAACGGCAGATCAAGCTTTTCAAAATCAATATCGTAAAGCCAGGAGGTGTCGCTTGTAAAATATTTTCTACTTATCGAATCAACTATAATCACAACGGTTGCGGGCTTTTTAAAGCCTTCAACTACGCCTATCGATCTGTCGTAAGCAATGGAATTTTCGTGCTTCGAAACCAAAAGAGTTCCGTAATTTTCGCCTATTTTGAAGTTTACGGTTCTTCCGTTTTTCAAAATATGGGCAGAAAGTGCATTAACCGTTTTCTCGCCTTCAAATCCAAGCTCTGAAACTGCGGAGTAGGCGGCAAGCATATTGTGAACGTTGTGAAGTCCAAGGAGCTTAAAACCGATTTTTTTGCCGTTTAAAACGATGCTGTCATTGCTGATATCACTGACGCTGTATCTAACGTTTTTACGCTTAAAACCGCATTTATTGCAGTAATAACCGCCAATGTGGTTGTATAATCTGTAATCGTAATTGAGGCTTGCGTTGCAAACGGGACAAAAGGCACCGTCATCGTAAACCGAGCTGCATTTTGCAACCGAGTCGCTTAACTTATCAACGCCGAAATAAACGGTATTATCGCGCTTGTAGCCAAAGGAAGCGGTAAGCGGATCATCTGCATTTAAAACG
>JAZRNU010000072.1:0-5605 GCA_045648325.1 Eubacteriales bacterium
CGCTTGGCCTCCGACTTGATCGATGCTATTGATTCCTTTTGTAAAAGCATCATTGGCGACATCAACGCACCGGTACCGATAAACAAAACCTTTTTCATCCTTCCCGCTATCATTTCGGGAAGGATTTTTGCTGTTAAAACCGTTGCAGAGCAGCCGCAGCCGGATCCGCCCGAATGAACGTCCTGCCGCTTTTCGTCATAAATCATAAGTCCGCAATCATTGTAGTTTTTTCCCAGATAAATTCCCTCACGCTTAAAAAGCTCACGCGCAATATCGGAGCCGATTTTTCCAAGATCTCCCGAAAGAATAACGTCAAAATCATTTGGATTTGACATTGTGTCGTTGAAATATGCAAAAAGAGTGTCAAAAAACGCGGGAGCCATTGCTGCACCCATATTGTTTGCATCTGTTATGCCAAGATCTATAATTTTTCCGATAGTCGCACGCTTTACGGTTATCGGATAACTGCCTTTATCTGCAGAAAGTGTTACGGCGCCGCTTCCCGTTACCGTCCATTGAGCAGACGGAGGTCTTTGTCCACCGTATTCAAGCGGAAAGCGAAACTGCCTTTCTGCGGTGCAAAAGTGCGATGATGCGGCAGAAATCGTGTTGTTTGCAAAGCCTCCGTCTATCATAAGCGATGCAACGGCAATGCTTTCAGCCATTGTTGCACAAGCGTTAAAAAGCCCTATAAACGGAAGTTTAAGCTCCCTCATACAGTAAGATGTAGCGGTGCATTGATTTAACAAATCTCCGCCTACCGTTAAATCGTACTCTTCCTTGGGTCTTTTGCTTTTACTTATTGCAAAATCTATTGCGTTTCTCATAAATTCGGTTTCGGCAAGCTCATAGCTTGATTTGCCGAGCCTGTCGTCGGTTGCCGTAAAATCGAAAAGCTCGCCAAGCGGTCCTTCCATTTCCTTGGCGCCCGCCGCAGAGCCAAAGCCGGTGAGATATATCTTTTTCTCAAACTCAACCGTTCTTTTTCCTATTCGTTTATTCATTTTTTCACCTACGATTTTTTATCATTATTTTAACTTATTTTACCTCAAATTATTCTGCAAATTAAATTAACTTTTTTCGTTTTTTCATTGACAATTTCTCGGTTTTGGTGTAGAATATATACGTAAGGTTTACACAACTGACGGAACCCGCAGATAACTGCGATGGAGTGTAAATAATATTTTTAAGCCGACCGTCTGGGCAAATCGGAATTGTACCGATTTGTCTTTTTTATTTTTACGGAGGGATTACCATGGAACACAAAAATTGGAACGGTTTTACAAAAGGAGTTTGGCAGGACGAGATCAACGTGCGTGATTTCATTCAGGCAAACTATAAGGAATATACTGGAGACTGTGACTTTCTATCTCCTGCAACTGCGCGCACAAAGGCGCTTATGGAAAAGGTTTTGGCATTGTTTGCCGAAGAAAGACGTCGCGGCGGTGTTTTGGATATCGACACCGAAACCGTTTCTTCTCTTACCGCTTATGCACCCGGTTATATCGATAAGGATAACGAGATAATCGTCGGCTTGCAGACAGACAGCCCCTTAAAGCGCGGAGTAAATCCGTTTGGCGGAATCAGAATGGCCCGTCAGGCCTGCGAGGCATACGGCTATAAATTAAGCGACAAAATTGAAAATGAATTTAAATTCAAAACCACTCACAACGACGGCGTTTTCCGCGCATATACCGATGAGATGCGCGCCGCAAGAAAGAGCCACGTTATTACCGGTCTTCCCGATGCATACGGCAGAGGCAGAATTATAGGCGATTACAGGCGTGTTGCACTCTACGGCGTTGACAAGCTTATTGCAGAAAAGAAAAAGGATAAAAAGGCAGTTTCGGCAAGTGACTTCAACGTTGATCAGATAAGACAAAGCGAGGAGCTTTTCCAGCAGATCTCCTTCCTCGGTTATATGAAGGAAATGGCTGCTATGTACGGCTTTGACATAAGCGAGCCCGCTGCTAATGCAAAAGAGGCTATTCAGTGGACCTATTTTGCTTATCTTGCAGCAATCAAGGAGCAAAACGGTGCTGCGATGTCGCTCGGACGTGTTTCTACCTTCTTTGACATTTACATTGAAAGAGATATGGCTGCAGGTATTCTTACCGAATCAGAGGCACAGGAGCTTATGGACGATTTCGTAATAAAGCTCCGTGTTGCAAGACATTTGCGTACTCCCGAATACAACGAGCTTTTCGGCGGCGATCCCATGTGGATAACCGAGGTTGTCGGAGGTATGGGTGTTGACGGAAGAACTCTCGTTACCAAAAACAGCTACCGTATGTTAAATACCCTTTATACCCTCGGTTCTTCTCCCGAGCCTAATCTTACTATCTTGTGGTCTACCTCTTTGCCTGAAAATTTCAAAAAATTCTGTGCAAGGATTTCAAAGGATACCGATTCTATTCAGTATGAAAACGATGACGTTATGCGTCCTCTTCATGGCGACGATTACGCTATTGCCTGCTGTGTTTCGGCTATGGAAATCGGCAAGCAGATGCAGTTTTTCGGAGCACGCTGCAACCTTGCAAAGCTTCTCCTCATTGCTTTAAACGGCGGTTTTGACACATCAAGCGGCATTCATATCGGTCCGCAAATGCCGGTTATCGAAGGTAATACTCTTGATTTTGACACCGTTATGGAAAGATTTAACGTATACATTGCATGGCTTGCACACCTTTACGTTAACACCATGAACGTTATTCATTTTATGCACGATAAATATGCCTATGAGAAAACTCAGATGGCGCTTCACGATACCGACGTAACCCGTTTTATGGCGTTTGGAATTGCAGGTCTTTCCGTTGTAGCCGATTCCCTTTCGGCAATAAAATTTGCAAGCGTTTCTCCCATTAAAAACGATGAAGGCTTTATTACCGATTTCAACACCGTTGGAAGTTTCCCAAAATACGGTAACGATGACGACAGAGTTGACTTCATTGCAAGAGATATGGCTCACACCGTTATTACCGAGCTTCGCAAGACTCCCGCATACCGCAATGCAATTCATACTCTTTCGGTGCTAACAATAACCTCTAACGTTGCATACGGCAAGCATACCGCTGCAACGCCCGACGGAAGAAAGAATGCAGAGCCCTTTGCCCCCGGTGCAAACCCAATGCACAACCGTGAGGAAAACGGCGCTCTTGCCTCGCTTAATTCAGTTTCAAAAATTTGCTACGAAGATTGCCGCGACGGTATTTCAAACACCTTCTCAATTACCCCCGATGCCCTTGGCAAAACCGACGAGGATAGAATTTCAAACCTTGTTACTGTGCTTGACGGCTATTTTGCAAAGAAGGCGCACCACTTAAACGTTAACGTTTTAAACCGTGAAACCCTTTTAAAGGCTTATGAAAATCCCGAGGAATACCCGAATCTCACAATCCGTGTTTCGGGCTATGCGGTTAACTTCAACAAGCTTTCACGCGAGCAGCAGCGTGAGGTAATCAGCCGCACCTTCCACGAGAGAGTTTAAGATGGAAACGGGACGTATTCACTCCTTCCAGAGTCTTGGCACCGTTGACGGCCCCGGTGTGCGCTTCGTTGCCTTTTTGCAAGGCTGTAATTTGAGATGCAAATGCTGTCATAATCCCGATACGTGGAGTTGTAACGGTGGTGAGCTTTACACCTCTGTTGACGTTGTGAGCCGCGCCGCAAGATACCGTGAATATTTCAAAAATAACGGCGGTATTACCCTTTCGGGCGGCGAGCCGCTTTTGCAGGCAGATTTTGCCCGCGAAATATTTGAGCTTTGTAAAAAAGAGGGTATAAACACCTGTCTTGATACATCAGGCTCGATTTTAAACGAAGGCGTTAAAAAGCTTTTATCTGTTACCGACAGAGTTTTACTCGATATTAAATACACCGACGGTGTCCTTTACCGCGAAAACGTTGGTTGCGATTTTGAAAAGGTAATTTGTTTTCTTGAATATCTTAACGATAGCTCTATACCCGTTACGGTGCGTCAGGTAATTATTCCTACCGTAAACGATACGAAGGAAAACGTGCTGAATCTTAAGGAGCTTGTAAGCCGTTACGGCTGTGTTGACAAAATTGAGCTTTTGCCTTTTCGCAAGATTTGCTCTGTTAAATACGATTCTATGAAAATTGATTTTCCCTTTGCAAATATTCCCGAGCCTTCAAAGGATACTATGGATTTTCTGAATTCACTTATATAATTTTTTCGGAGATGATTTTTAATGTGGCAAAAAATACTTGATTTTCTCATTGACCTTGCAACCTCTTTCGGAATAAAATTGGTTGCCGCACTTTTCATTTTTGCAGTGGGCGCAAAGCTTATAAATTTCTTTGCAAAATGGATCAAGACCTCGCAGAAGCTCGAAAAAATGGAGGCGAGTCTTCGCTCGTTTATCTCAAGCTTTTCAAGAATAGGTCTTTATATTTGTCTTGTAATTACCGTTGCGGTAATTCTAGGCATACCTACTACCTCATTTATCACTGCGCTTGCCTCTTGCGGGGTTGCAATAGGTCTTGCAATGCAGGGATTTTTAAGCAATTTTGCAGGCGGTCTGATGATACTTCTTTTCAAGCCCTTTAAGGTTGGAGATTATATTGAAACCGCAAGCGAAAGCGGTACAGTTAATGAAATTTCGGTTGTATATACCGTTTTAATCACACCCGATAACAAGCGTATTACTGTTCCTAACGGACTTCTTACAAACGAGTCGATAACAAACTACTCCTCAAAAGCAACCCGCAGAGTCGACCTTACCTTCAGCGCATCTTATAAAAATGACGTTGACGCTGTAAAAAAAGTCATTTCCGACGTTGTTTCCGCTCACCCTCTTGTTTTGAAAAAGCCCGAGCCGTTTGTAAGACTTGCATCGCACGCCGACAGTGCGCTCAGCTACAGTGTTAAGGTGTGGTGTAAAAACAAGGACTATTGGACCGTTCATTTCGATATTACCGAGTCGGTAAAGAAAGCCTTTGACGAAAACAATATTGAAATACCCTATCCCCAGCTTGACGTACATCTTGATAAATAATTAAAAAACTCGCCTTTGGCGAGTTTTTTCTTTTATTTTATTTATTTATAATCTTGACAGTTAATAATATTTGTGATAGACTTTTTTCATTAAATATAAGGGAATGTTTGATTTGAAATTTAAAGACAAAATAGCAATATCGGTCTGTAAGCTTGTAAGAGCTGTTGGCAAGGCAGTTGGAAAAGGAAGCAGCCTTCCCGGTTCTGTTGCGCTTAAATTTTCACCCGACGTTTTAAAGCGCATTACTCTTCCGAAAAACATCATTGCCGTAACCGGAAGCAACGGAAAGACCTCTACCGTTGAAATGATCGTTTCGGCACTTAATGCAAACGGTCTTTCGGTTGCCTATAACAGCGAGGGTGCAAATCAGCTTGACGGTGTTGCCACCTTTGTTTTATGCAGTGCAAATTCAAAGGGCGTTGTTGATAAGGACGTTTTGGTTGTTGAAGCAGACGAGCAATCGGCAAGACATATTTTTAAGTTTTTCACCCCCACCGTTTACGTTATAAACAACCTCTACAGAGATCAGCTTAGCAGAAACGGTCACCCCGAAAGAATATTCAATATAATCAAGGAAAGCATTGCAG
>JAZRNU010000073.1:0-11502 GCA_045648325.1 Eubacteriales bacterium
GATTTTTTTCTTTTTCAAGCTCATCAAACATTTTTGCAAAAGCTTTGCTGGTTTGTTTTGCCTGCTTTACATCAAAAACCTTTTGATCGTCTCCTTTATAAAAATTGATGGTATGAACATCTGTAATTTCTTTTGTAACACTAAACGGATAAGCACGGCTTTCTGCGGTAAATTCGGTTGCTTTTTTTGTTTTTAAATCGTATTCCACGGTTTTCACACGGTCCGTGATAACAATTTTACCGTCATAATAAAAACCGCTGTCCGTTTTGTATTTTGTTAAATTACGGTCATTGTTATCTTGTCTGTAATGTTTGTCTGATCCTTCACCTATGCAAAATTCACCGTTATAACAAATGGTTATAGTCATATCGTTAACGTTCACAGATGCTATACACCATATCCGAGAGCCGTTTTCGTTTTTTCCGTGCTTTGTAAAGCTAAACCATACGGTGTCAGCGCTTACGGCATAAACCTCATTAAGGAATCCGTTGTATTTACTGTCAGCAAGAAGTTCATCGAAATCAATAACTACATCATCTAATATCAACTTATTATAACGTACATACGGAACTTTTTTGGTTGTTTCCATTTCAAACGAATCAAACAAACGATTGATTTCTTGGCGTGAAGAGACTGTTTTTGAAATCATGCATCCACTAAAAGATAAAAGAAAAATTACAATTATCAACGCTGCGCTTAATAAACGTTTCATAACGTACCTCCTGATATGGTATTTAATGCGGACTGATATGATAAGAAAGACAAAGTCCATAATTTTAACTATAAAAAATACTCATCACAACGTCAGCTGATTTTTCTTCTTGTCGTCGTCACTCAAAAATGAGCCGGCGGCAGGAATGTTTTTGGTTTTATATCTGTGCGGATTTGTAAAGTCGGATGGCTCAAGTAGCTTTGCCGAAAGAAGATAATTTTTTCCTTTTAATGTCATTACTTGAACACCCTGGGTGTTTTTGGTTGTTTTTTCGGCGATCATTGCGCTGTTTACAGATAAGAATCTGTCGTTTGATGCACGTAATAAGATGTCGTAATCTTCTTTGAGGTTAAAGAATGCCACGGCCTCTGATTTATCAGAAAAAGCGTTTATTAGTTTCTTACGGTTTGTTTTGGTTTCATAGCATTCAAGGCTTATCCTTGCTCCCTTGCCGTTTTTGAAGAAGATAAGAATAAATCCCTTGTAATCGTTTGTTACCGCCATGAAAAGGCAGTTTTCGCCGTTTTCAAAGCCAAGAACCGACGGTATAAAATGACCGAGCACAGACGCCTTACACTCCGCAAAATCGGAAACCTTACTCTTGTAAACCTGGCATTTATCGGTGAAGAAGAGAAGCTCCGCTTTGTTTGAAGCCTCGCAGGAGATTGTTATCTCGTCATCCTCCTTGAGCTTTTGCTCGCTTCCCATACGAAGTGAAAGGGGAGTGATCTTTTTGAAATAACCGCTCTTTGTGAAGAAAAGATTTACGGTGTAATCCTCAACGGTGTCTTCTTCAACAAATGCCTGAATATCTTCCTTGTAGATGATATCAGAGCGTCTTTGCACACCGTACTTTTTGATTATTGCCTCAAGTTCCTTAATGATGATATTCTTTATCTTCGTTTTGCTGTTTAAGGTGCTTTCGGTGTCGGCAATGGCTTCTTCGAGCTCCGTTACCTCTGCGATTCGATTCAAAAGATACTGCTTATTGAGATTTCTAAGCTTAATATCAGCTACGTATTCAGCCTGTTTTTCGTCTATTCCAAAGCCTATAATAAGGTTGGGAACAACCTCTGCGTCGTCCTCGGTTTCGCGCACGATCTTAATCGCTTTGTCAATATCAAGAATAATCTTTTTAAGACCGTAAAGCAAATGCAGCTTTTCGCGCATTTTTACCAAATCGTAATTAAGCTCATTTTTAATGCAATCAACTCTGAAAATAAGCCATTCGTCGAGAATTTCTTTAATGCCCATAACTCTCGGAGTACCTTTTACGAGTATGTTGAAGTTGCAGCCAAAGCTGTCCTCGAGAGGAGTCATTGCATAAAGTTTTTGCATAAGCTTTTCGGAGTCGTTTCCGCGCTTAAGCTCAATAGCGATTCGAAGGCCCTGCTTGTCGGTTTCGTCACGGATTTCGGAAATTTCCTTTATCTTTCCTTCCTTGATCAAAGCAATGATTTTATCAATTATTGCTTCGATTGTGGTAGTATAAGGAATTTCGTAAATTTCAATTCGGTTGTTGTCCTTGTCAAAACGGTATTTTGCTCTTATTTTAAAGCTGCCTCTGCCGGTATCGTAAATAGAACGCATTTCATCGGGATCGACTATTATCTGTCCGCCCGTTGAAAAATCGGGTGCCTTAAGGGTGAGCATAAGGTCATTCTCGGTATTCTTTATATATTCTATGGTTGTTCTGCAGACCTCCGAAAGGTTAAATGAGCAAACCGACGATGCCATACCAACCGCAATACCGATGCTCGGAGTTATTAAAATATTGGGGAAGGTAAGAGGTAAGAGGGTAGGCTCCTTTAAGGTGCCGTCGTAGTTGTCAACGAATTTGACGTTGTTTTTATCAATGTTTTTGAAAAGCTCGGCACTTATAGGTGCAAGCTTTGCTTCGGTGTAACGCGATGCGGCGCACTGCATATCACGCGAATAATGCTTACCGAAGTTACCCTTTGATTCAACAAACGGGTGCAAAAGCGATTCGTTACCGCGGGCAAGTCTTACCATCGTTTCGTAGATGGCAGAGTCACCGTGAGGATTTAACTTCATCGTTGAACCGACAATATTTGCTGATTTTGTAAGACCGCCGTTTAGCAATCCCATTTTATACATCGTATAAAGCAGCTTTCTGTGCGAGGGCTTAAATCCGTCGATTTCTGGAATCGCACGTGAAATAATTACGCTCATTGCGTAAGGCATATAGTTGTCTTTAAGGGTATCGGTAATTCCCTTAGGGGTAAAGAGCGGGTGAGTATTATCGGGAGCCTCCTCAGGCTCTTCAATGGCTTTTTTGCCCTTTTTGCTCTTTTTCTTGGGCTTATCGGTCCTGTCGGCATCGCCGTTTAAGGTTGAAACTATATTGAAAACTCTGGGTTCTTTTGCTCTTTTTTCCGGCTCTTTTTTGACCTCGGGAGTTTCTTCTGCTTCAATTTGTTCTGCATCTGTAACCGGTTCCTCGATTGTATCCGTTTCAACATCGACGGTTTTATCCAAGGAGATCTCAGGTTCTTCATCAACAGTTTCTTGTAATTCTCCAACAGCCTCGGAATGATCTGCGGTAATAGCTTCCGAAGAGGGTTCAGTTACTGAAATCTCGTCTGTAGGCTTCTCTGAAACGCCGAACGCCTTATCAATAGAGGCGAAGAGATCGACGTCGTTTGATTCGGGCTTTAAAATAAGACCGTCATCACTTCCGAAAAAATCGTCAAACGACGATTGCTCGTAATTAGCAATGTCGTCATCTGAATGATTTTTAATATATTCGTCAATATCAAAATCATTTTCATTGAAATTGTCTTTTTTCATTAGCTTTGCGCCTCCTTTTAAGAAAGATCAAGATCATCAAGATAATCGGCACCGTATTCGGCAATATAGTCTTTTCTGCCCGACAAATCGTCGCCGAGTAAGATGCTGAATACCTCGTCGGTCAGTGCCGCGTCCTCGGGGGTTATTTTTGTAAGTCTTCTTGTCTTGGGGTTCATAGTGGTAAGCCACATCATATCGGGCTCGTTCTCACCAAGACCCTTTGAGCGTGAAATGGAAACCTTAACGTCACCGAGCATATTGAGAATATGCTGTTTTTCGGCTTCATCGTAGGCGAAATAAGATTCTCCCTTACAGTTTATTTCATAAAGAGGAGTTTCGGCAATATAAACGTAGCCTTCGTTTATGAGAGTAGGGAAGAGTCTGTATATCATTGTAAGAATGAGGGTGCGTATCTGATATCCGTCAACGTCGGCATCGGTACAGATAATGACCTTGTTCCAACGCAGGTTGTTAATATCAAAGCTTGCCATATCCTTGGCATTTTTGAGTTTGACTTCAACGCCGCAACCGAGCACCTTGATAAGATTTGTGATAATTTCGCTTTTGAAAATCTTATCGTAATCAGCCTTTAAGCAGTTAAGGATTTTACCTCTTACAGGCATAATTGCCTGAAAATCAGCATCGCGGCCCTGCTTACAAGATCCAAGAGCAGAATCACCCTCAACGATGTAAAGCTCGCGAAGCGAGATGTCTTTCGATCGGCAATCAACAAATTTTTCAATTCTGTTAGTTATATCAATAGCGCCCGTCAGCTTGATTTTCATTATCTGACGGCTCTTTTCTGCATTTTCTCTCGAGCGCTTGTTGGCAAGAAGCTGCTCTGCAACTCTCGTTGCCTCCTGGGGTCTTTCCTTGAACCAGATTTCAAGCTGTGCCTTTAAAAAGTCTGTCATTGCTTGCTGAATGAAGACGTTTGTAATAGCTTTTTTAGTCTGATTTTCGTAGGAGGTGATGGTTGAATAGGTGTTTGAAATTAAAACAAGACACTCCTGAACGTCAACAAAGGTAATTTTTGATTCATTCTTGTTGTATTTGTTTATCTGCTTGATATAGGCGTCAAATGCAGAAACAAAAGCACTTTTAACAGCTTTTTCAGGGCTTCCGCCATATTCAAGATAGCTCGAGTTGTGGAAATATTCAAGGTTCTGAACCTTATTTGAAAAGCAAAATGCAGTTTCTATTTTTACCTTATATTCCGGTTTGTCCTCACGGTCACGTCCTGTTCTTTCGGTGTTGATTACAACAGGCTCCGTGAAGGCGGTTTCACCTGCGAGGATTTTGATATAATCGGCTATACCGTTTTCGTAATAAAACTCTTTTGTTTCAAACGAGCCGTTTAAAAGCTGATTTTTGAATATGAATTTTATTCCCTTATTGACAATGGCCTGCTTATCCATAGTCTGGGTTATAAAATCAGCCGAAATATTTATATCTGTAAAGACCTCGATGTCGGGCTTCCATTTTGTGCGGGTACCCGTTTGCTTTTGAGTCGTAGGCTCTTTAAACAATCCGTCTACGTTTTCACCCTTTTTAAATTCAAGAGTATAACGGAATCCGTCACGGAAAATTTCAACCTCCATGCGTTCAGAAGCATACTGTGTTGCGCAAAGACCAAGGCCGTTTAAACCAAGTGAATATTCGTAGTTATCACCGTTATCGGCATATTTTCCGCCTGCGTAAAGCTCGCAGTAGATAAGCTCCCAGTTAAAACGGTTTTCCTTTGTGTTAAAATCAACGGGAGTGCCTCGACCAAAATCGGTAACCTCTACGTATCCGTCGTTGAAGCGGGTAACTACTATCTTTTTACCGTAGCCTTCCTTTGCTTCGTCTATTGAGTTTGAAAGTATCTCAACAAAGGTGTGTCGGCAACCCTCAACACCGTCGGAACCGAAAATAACGGCAGGGCGCTTACGAACTCTGTCGGCGCCCTTTAAAGAGGTAATACTTTCGTTTGTATATTGTTTTTTTGGCAAGGTGATCCGTCCTTTCAGATTAAACAATGGTAAATTTGCCGCTTAAATACGGCCTATCTGATATTAAAACAACTACCTCGTCATCGTTTTTGAAATGCTCGGTATCGTTAAATGCGGGATTTATAAAGCCAAAGCTTATGGAAACACATTCGTGCGTCATTGAAATATCTTTAACAATTGCAGGAATTTTTACTCCGTCTTTCTCTACAAAATAAATTTTGTTCTCAAAAATCAAAGAAGTCGAGGTTTCGGTAACAATTTTAAAGTCTGTTTCATGCTCGAGCAGTTCGTAGTTGTGGTTACAAGACTCAACTCCGAGAGTGAAAAGCATTATGAAAAAAGAAATAAGGAAAGAAGCAATTGCCACTAAAAAAATGTTTGCAATGAATGAATTGTCCAATGTAAAGCCTAAAAGCTTGATATACAAAAACAAGGCAAAAATTGTCAATAAAGATAACAAAACTGCATAAAACAGTGAATTTTTAAGGTGTTTTTTCGTTATTACCGTTTTATAATAACCGTTACATTCTTTGCATCTTGCAGGCTTTAAAAACGGTCTGAAAAATGGAAGACCGTTAAAAACTGAAGTGACAGGAAGGGATTTTTTACCGCAATTCGGGCAAACGTTCATAAAATCACTCCTCAACATATTGTGTTTTCTCTGTTAATATGTTACAACAGAATGTATTTTTTGTCAATAGAACTTCTTAAACAAATTATGAAAAATCGGTGCATAGTATATTGATTTTTATATTTGTTTATGATAAAATATTATAGGCGGTGAAATAATTGGACTGTAACGTTAAAAGCTTATTATCGGTTTGCAAAAATCTTGCAACCGCAATTTTGGAAAACGGCGGAGAAACATATCGCGCCGAGGAATGTATAATTCGTCTTTGTAACCGATTCGGAATTGATGACGTTGACGTAATGGCTTTTCCCACGGGAGTTGTTATATCCCTCAGAGATGAAGAAAAAAATTGCTATTCCGAAACCTGCAGAGTCAAACGCCGTTCGTTTAATTTAAGAGGCCTTAACAGCGCCAATGAAGTTTCCCGCAGAGTTATCGACGGTGAAATTTCGCTTTTTGAGGCAGAAAAAATATTCTGCGTTTCCTGCAGTGGCTCAGATAAAAGTTTTCTGAAATGGTTAAATGTTTTTGCGGGAGGGCTCTCCTCCGGCTTTTTTGCGGTTTTGTTCGGCGGTAAAATAGTTGACTTTTTTGCGGCCTTTGTTTGCGGCGTTATAGTTCAGCTTTTCTTACTTGCATTCAAGAAGGTTGACGCCGCAAATTTCATTTCCAATTTTTTGGCAAGCGTTTTGGCGGCAATTCTTGCCGTTTTGTTTATATTGATTTATCCATCGCTTAATTTATCACTCGTTATAATCGGTGCAATAATGCCGCTTTTACCGGGACTTCCCATGACAAACGCTATTCGCGATACCATTAACGGAGATCTTATTTCGGGAATTTCCCGTATCGGCGAGGTTTTGTTAATTGCGGTTTGCCTTGCTTCCGGTGCCGGTATTGTTATTTCGGGTTACTTTTCGTTTGGCGGCACATTTTTATCAAACGTTGCCGATTTCGGCTTTTTGCTTGAAACGGTGCAGGCGCTTGTTTTCTGCTTTCTTGCAACGCTTTTTTTCAGCTTGTTGCTTTCGGCGCCTTCGAAGTCACTCGTTCCGTCGGCTGTAATTGCCGCATTGGGATATTACGTATTCTTTGTTTTTGATTATTTCGGCCTCCCGATAATGCTCGGAGGATTTATTGGAACGTTACTCATTGCCGTAATGGGCGAATTACTTGCAAGGTTTTATAAAATGCCGGCAACGATTTTCGTATTTCCTGCAGTCATTCCGCTCGTACCTGGAATTTGGCTTTACGAAACAATGCTATTTCTCGTTCAGGGAGATTACGCAAACTTTGCAACCAAAGGCACCGAAACGGTATTTTTCGCAGGCGTTATGGCAGGCGCAATTGCAGTAACTAACTTTATTTTCAGAATCGTACATATAAAAGTTAAATAATGTTGAAAGGCAAGGATATAAAAATGAAAAAAGTTGCACTCGTTATGGGAAGCGACAGCGATTTTCCCGCACTTAAAAGCTGTGTTTCCACTTTAAAGGAATTTGGAGTACCTGTTGACGTATTCGTTTGCTCGGCACATCGCACACCTGATAAAGCCGCCGAAATCTCCAAAAATGCCGTTGAAAACGGTTACGGAGTTATTATTGCAGCGGCAGGCAAGGCTGCTCATCTCGGTGGTGTTTTGGCAGCACACACAATATTGCCTGTAATCGGAATCCCCATGAAATCATCTACTCTTGACGGACTTGATTCACTTCTTTCAACCGTTCAGATGCCTTCCGGTATCCCCGTTGCTACCGTTGCTATTGACGGTGCGGCAAACGCAGCACTTCTTGCAATACAGATGCTTGCCCTTTCTGATGCCGACCTTACCTCAAAGCTTTTGGATTACAAGGTAAAGATGGCTGAAAAGGTTGAAAAAGCAAATTTAAAAATTAACGAAGAAATTAAAGTAATATAAGACGGAGGAAAAACAATGAAAAACAGTTACAGTGACAGCTATAAGGCAGCGGGCGTTGACGTAACCGCAGGCTACAAGGCTGTTGAATTGATGAAAGGCTACGTTAAAAGCACAAATACCCCCGGCGTTATGGGTGGTCTTGGCGGTTTCGGAGGTCTTTTTAAGCCCGATATCACCGGAATGACCGAGCCCGTTCTTGTTTCGGGAACCGACGGCGTAGGAACCAAACTCAAAATTGCTTTTTGCATGGATAAGCACGATACTGTTGGTATTGACTGCGTTGCAATGTGTGTAAACGATATCGTTTGCTCCGGCGCAGCACCCTTGCTTTTCCTTGATTATATTGCTTGCGGCAAGAACGTTCCCGAAAAGATTGCCGAAATTGTTAAGGGCGTTGCCGACGGTTGCGTTCAGGCAGGTGCGGCGCTTGTTGGCGGTGAAACCGCTGAAATGCCCGGATTCTATCCTGTAAACGAATACGATCTTGCAGGTTTCTCTGTAGGTATTGTTGATAAGAGCAAAATTATTGATGGCTCAACCATCAACAAAGGCGACGTTTTACTTGGCCTTGCTTCAAACGGCGTTCATTCAAACGGATTCTCTCTTGTAAGAAGAGTATTTAACATTTCCGAAAACAATATTAACTTCTACTGCGACGATCTCGGTTGCACTATCGGTGAGGAGCTTATTAAGCCCACAAGAATTTATGTAAAGTCGATCCTTAACCTTATGAAGCAGGTAAATATTAAGGGCATTTCCCACGTTACCGGCGGTGGCTTCTATGAAAATATTCCGAGAATGCTTCCTGCAGGAAAAACTGCGGTAGTTTCAAAGAGTGCTTATGAGGTTCCTGCTATTTTCAAGCTTATTGCTTCAACCGGAAATATTTCGGAGCATGATATGTATAATACCTTTAATATGGGTATCGGTATGGTTGTTTGCGTATCGGCAGACGATGCTGAAAAGGCAAAAGCACTTCTTGAGGAAACAGGCGAGAAGGTCTGCGTTCTCGGTTATATCGACGAAAAAGAAGAAAGCATCATTATCAACGACTGATGCTTGAAAAGGTATTGAAAATGAAAAAAATCGTTATTCTCGTATCGGGTGGAGGAACCAACCTTCAGGCAATAATCGATGCGCATGCAGCAGGTAAAATAACAAACGGTGAAATTTCTGCAGTTATTTCAAGCAAAACCGGTGCATATGCACTTGAACGTGCCGCAAAGGCCAACATTCCAGCATACGTGCTTGACAGAAAGCAGTATTCCAATAACGAGGAATATTCAAATGATTTACTCTCGCTTATTCAGGGTCTTGGCGCAGATTTGATTGTTTTAGCAGGATTCCTCGTAATACTAAGCGAGAAATTTATCAAAGCCTATCCCGATAAAATTATAAACGTTCACCCCTCGCTTATTCCTTCCTTTTGCGGTGACGGCTTTTACGGTCTTAAGGTTCACGAGGCTGCACTTGAAAAGGGTGTAAAGGTTACGGGAGCAACGGTTCATTTTGTTAATGAGATAACTGACGGCGGCAAGATAATTGCACAACACCCCGTTTGTGTCTGTGACGGAGATACTCCCGAAATACTCCAAAAGCGCGTAATGGAAGAGGCTGAATGGAAAATACTTCCTGAGGCTATCAATAAAATATGTAATGATTTAATATAAAGGACGTGTGGAAATGAAAATAAACGATATTGGCAACTATCTTTCCTCCAAGAGCTATCCCGGCAGAGGCGTAGCAATGGGAATTACCCCCAATGGCAAATATGCTGCATTGGCATATTTCATAATGGGCAGAAGCGAAAACAGCCGCAACAGAATATTCGTTCCGGTTGGAGAGGATATGAAAACAGAGGCGTTTGATCCTTCAAAGTTAAGCGATCCTTCTCTTATTATCTATTATCCTGTAAGAGTTTACGGTGAGAAACAGGTAGTAACCAACGGCGATCAGACCGATACCGTTTATGAATTCCTCAAAAAGGGCGGTTGCTTCAATCAGGCTCTTAAAACCCGCTGCTTTGAGCCTGATGCACCCAATTATACTCCCAGAATTTCAGGTATTTTCGATACCAAAACCAAGGGCTATAAGCTTTCTATTTTAAAGTGTGCCGACGGCGAGGGAAAAGCCTGCGCACGTTATTCCTTTGATTACAGTGAGTCACTTGCAGGTGTAGGACATATTATTCACACCTACATTGACGACGGTAATCCCATTCCTTCCTTTGAGGGTGAGCCCGTTGCATTTGCTACAAGCGACGATATGGACACTTTTGCCGCAACAATTTGGGAAAATCTTAATGATGACAATAAAGTTTCGCTTTTCGTAAGATATATTGATCTTGAAAGCGGCGAAAGCAAAACCAAAATTATAAATAAATTGAAATGAGGCATTAAAATGAATGAAATGATGCTCAAATACGGTTGTAACCCCAATCAGAAGCCTTCAAGAGTATTTATGAAGGACGAAAGCGAGCTTCCGATAGAAATTCTCAACGGTAAAGCAGGATATATCAATCTTCTTGATGCATTTAACAGCTGGCAGCTTGTTAAAGAGCTTAAAGAGGCAACCGGTATGGCTGCCGCTGCTTCCTTTAAGCACGTTAGCCCTGCAGGTGCTGCAATAGGCAAGCCTCTTGATGAAATTGAAAGAAAGATATATTTCGTAGATAAAGAGGATCTTTCTCCCATTGCAGCTGCTTATGCAAGAGCAAGAGGAGCTGACAGAATGTCATCTTACGGTGATTTTGCCGCTCTTTCCGACGAATGCGATGAAGATACCGCAAATCTTTTGAAGCTTGAGGTTTCCGACGGTGTTATTGCACCTTCTTACACCGAAAAGGCTCTTGAAATACTCAAGACCAAGAAAAAGGGCAACTATACTATTATAAAGATCAATCCTGATTACAAACCCGCTTCCATTGAAACAAAGGATTGCTTTGGCGTAACCTTTGAGCAGGGAAGAAACGAGCTTAAAATTGATAAGGAAATGCTCAAAAACATTGTTACCGATGAAAAAGAGCTTCCCGATGATGCAATTAACGACCTTATTTTAGGTCTTATTACTCTTAAATATACCCAGTCTAATTCCGTTTGCTATTCTTTGGGTGGACAGACTATCGGTGTAGGTGCAGGCCAGCAGTCGAGAATTCACTGCACACGTCTTGCAGGAAACAAGGCTGACGTTTGGTATCTCCGCCGTCACCCCAAGGTTTTAAATCTTCCCTTTAAAGATGATATAAGACGTCCTGACAGAGATAACACTATCGACGTTTATATCTCCGATACCCCCGAGGACGTAATTGCCGACGGAAACTGGGAGCTTTTCTTTACTGAAAAGCCCGTTGAACTTACCCGTGAGGAGAAAAAGGAATGGCTCAAAACAATGAGCGGCGTTTCGTTGGCTTCCGATGCATTCTTCCCGTTTGGTGATA
>JAZRNU010000074.1:0-3287 GCA_045648325.1 Eubacteriales bacterium
GACAGATTGAGGTTGCAATCAAATCAATGGAAGCTGTAATTCCGGAAAATTCAGATGATGCAAAATGGTAACCGAAAAAGAAATTTTCAAAAAAGGCTACTCGATTTTGAGAGC
The DNA here is from genome assembly GCA_045648325.1 of Eubacteriales bacterium. Taxonomy (GTDB): domain Bacteria; phylum Bacillota; class Clostridia; order Oscillospirales; family RGIG5299; genus RGIG5299. Next base: position 115 of record JAZRNU010000074.1, read on the forward strand.
AGCAAAAATCGAATATTCTGATTTTGATGCAAAAGAGCTTTTTTATGAGGCCTTTGGTCACAAAATAACCTCACAAAGGCTCGAAACGGAAATTGCAGATTGCTCAAAGGCAGATTTGTTTATTGAAATGTGTAATCGCCGCGCAAACAGAGAGCCGTTACAGTACATTATAGGTAACTGGGAGTTTTATTCCCTGCCCTTTTACCTTTCAACCGACGTTCTTATTCCGAGAGCCGACACCGAAATTTTAGTTGACTTTGCTTTGAAATATATCAAAAGCGGCGACAGGGTTTATGATTTTTGCACCGGCTCGGGTTGCATTGGAATTGCGGTAAAAAAGAATGCACGCTGTGAAATGTCGCTCTTTGATATTTCGGAAGAAGCATTGAAGATTGCGAGAAAAAATGCAGATTTAAACAACGTTTCGGTTAATATCTGCAAATTTGACATAACAACGGATACCGTTCCCATTAAAGCCGACGTAATTTTGTCAAACCCACCCTATCTTGATAAAGATGAAATGGAAAGTCTTCAGACAGAGCTTGAGTTTGAGCCTTCGCTTGCACTCTTTGGCGGTGATGACGGTCTTGATTTTTACAGGGCTTTGGCAACGGTTCAAAAAAAATCCCTTAAGCTTGGCGGTATTTTCATATTGGAAATAGGCGAAAACCAGGCAGAAAGTGTTAAAAAAATATTTACCGATAACGGCTATGAGTTTTTGGAGCTTGTAAACGATTATTCGGGAAATAACAGAGTTTTAATTTTCAGAAATATATTTTAAGGAGTGTTTAAAATGGACGAAAAACAAAAAGCCTTACAGACAGCTATTGAACAAATACAGAAAAAATTCGGTCAGGGTGCGGTTATGGTGCTTGGCGAAAACTCGGCATTGAACGTTGAAGCAATCCCCACCGGCTCTATCGGTCTTGACCTTGCACTCGGTATCGGCGGCGTTCCCAAGGGAAGAATCGTTGAAATATACGGTCCCGAATCATCAGGTAAGACTACCGTTGCCCTTCATATTATTGCTGAAGCACAGAAGGCAGGCGGCACTGCAGCCTTTGTTGATGCAGAGCATGCTCTTGACCCTGTTTACGCAAAGAATCTCGGCGTTGACGTTGATGCACTCTTAGTTTCACAACCCAGCGGCGGTGAAGAAGCTTTGGAAATCACCGAGGCTCTCGTACGAAGCGGCGCTATTGATGTAATCGGCGTTGACTCGGTTGCCGCACTTGTTCCCCGTCAGGAATTTGAGGGCGATATCGGTGCTCCTTCCGTCGGCTCCCAGGCAAGACTTATGTCCTCTGCTCTTCGCAAGCTTTCCGGTGCAATCTCAAAAGGAAACACCGTTGCTATTTTTATAAATCAGCTCCGTCAGAAAATCGGCGTTGTTTACGGCAATCCCGAAACCACTACCGGCGGTCTTGCGCTTAAATATTTCGCATCTGTAAGAATTGATATCCGCAAGGGTGAAATCATCAAAAACGGCACAGATGCAATCGGTGCAAGAACCAAGGCAAAGGTTGTTAAAAACAAGGTTGCACCTCCCTTTAAGGATACTGAATTCGATATTATGTACGGCACCGGTATTTCAAGAGTCGGCGAGCTTGTTGACCTTGGTGCAAAGCTTGGTGTTGTTGAAAAAAGCGGATCTTGGTTTTCTTATAACGGCGTAAAGATCGGCCAGGGACGCGATAACGCCAAGGAATACCTTAAAAACAATCCTGCAATTGAAAAGGAAATATCCGATAAAATTATGGATATTTGCCTTAATAAAAACAAAAAGACCGATGCACCCGCAGCGGAAGTAAAGGCTCCCGCAAAAACAAAGGCCGCGAAAACTTCGGTCAAAGATGATGACGACGGCTCTATTGATATTATTGCCGACGATTTTAACTGATGAAGATTACAGAGTTAAAGTCAACAAAACGCGATGGCAGAGTAAACGTCTATATTGACGGTGAATATTCATTCACCGTTTACGATGAGTTTATTTACGAATATTCCCTTTTTCCCGATAATGATTTTGATCAGTCACTTTTAGACGAGATACTCATTAAAGATAATACAAGATATGCAAAGGCCAATGCGTTTGATACTCTTTCCCGCGGTGCAATTACAGCTTCTGCATTAAAGCGTAAGCTTATTGAAAAGGGTGTAATTGCCGAAATTGCTTTGGAAACTGTTGATTATCTTATTAAAAACGATTATATAAATGATTTGCGATATGCCGAAAACGCTGTTTCGGTGTTACACGAAACAAAGGGCTATGGCAAAAACAGAGTTATGCAGTTTTTTTATGAAAAAGGAGTTCCAAATGATATTTCAGAGGACGTTTGCGAAAGATATTTTGCAGATTTGGAAAAGCCCGACGTATTGAGTGACCTTATTTCGCAATTTGCAGCTCATTACGATCTGACACAGCTTAAATCAAGAAACAAGCTGATTACAAAGCTTGCAAGGCTTGGATATGATTACGCGGAAATAAAAGATAAACTAAAAGATTATATTGACACTAATGATTTTGAGGACTGAAAATGGTTAAAGTTTTTCCTATTTCGCTTGGTTGCGCAAAAAATTTAATTGATACCGAAATGATGCTTGCCGCACTTAAAGATGCAGGCTATGTTATTTCTCCGCACGCCGACGTTGCAGATATTGTGCTTATTAACACCTGCGGCTTTATTCAGGCCGCAAAGGAAGAAGCTATTGAAGACATTTTTGAAATGACTTTGCTTAAAAAAGAAGGCAAGGTAGGTCATATTGTTGTTGCCGGCTGTCTTTCGGAGCGTTATAAAAACGAAATAGAGAAAGAACTTCCCGAGGTTGATGCATTTCTCGGCACGGGTAGCTATTCAAAGGTTGTAGAAGCCTGCGATGCAGTAATGAAAGGCGAAAAATACACCTCTTTCCTTCCCGTAAGAGAGCATAATATAAATTGTAAAAGGGAGGTAACGACTCCCTTCTACACCGCCTACATAAAAATTTCAGAGGGTTGCTCCAACGGTTGCAGCTACTGCGCAATTCCCGCAATAAGGGGCGGACTCAGAAGCAGAACTGTTGAAAGCATTGTTGACGAGGCACGGTTGCTTGCAGCAAGCGGTGTAAAGGAATTAACCTTGATATCACAGGATACTACCTCATACGGTGTTGATCTTTACAAAAAGGCTATG
>JAZRNU010000075.1:0-9409 GCA_045648325.1 Eubacteriales bacterium
GCAAAAATATTCATAGATTTAAAGCCCGCGCTTGATGAAAAAACCTTGGAAAACCGAATAATGAGAGATTTTGAGGCGGAGAAAAACCGCGAAATCAAAAACGTAATAAGAAAGCTTTTGCCGCAAACGCTTATTGAAGCGGTGCTTGATATTGCCAAAATAAACGGCGAAAAGCAGGCTAACTCCTTAACGGTAGCCGAACGCCACACTCTTGTTAAAACCCTTAAAGCGCTTAGCCTTACGGTAAAGGAATTTGGCGATTTTTCCGAGGCGGTAATTACCTCGGGCGGCATTTCGGTTAAGGAAATTGACCCTAAAACCATGGAATCCAAGATCGTAAAAAACCTCTATTTTGCAGGTGAAATAATTGACGTTGACGCGTTTACAGGCGGATACAATCTTCAGATAGCCTTTTCAACGGGCTATCTTGCCGGAAAAAACGCGTAAAAGAAAGGATAAAATTATGGATCGCATCATAAACATAGCAGTAGACGGACCCTCCGGAGCGGGAAAAAGCACACTTTGCAAGCTTCTTGCAAAAAAATACGGACTCATTCACCTCGATACGGGCGCTCTTTACCGCGCTGTCGGCTCCTATGCTCTTTCAAAGGGAAAGGATACCAAATCGGTTTCGGAAATAGAGCCTCTTCTTTCTGAAATCAATATTGAGGTTGATTACAAGGACGGCAAGCAGCTTACCTTTGTAAACGGTGAGGACTATTCCGAGAGAATAAGATTTCCCGAGGTTTCAATGGCTGCTTCAAACGTTTCGGCACTTCCTCCCGTAAGAAGCTTTTTGCTTGATATTCAGCGCCGGATAGGCAAAAAGCAGAGCGTTGTTCTTGACGGACGCGATATCGGAACGGTTGTTTTGCCTGATGCCGATATTAAAATTTTTATGACCGTAGATGCCAGAGAACGCGCAAAGCGCCGCACGGCAGAGCTTGTGGAAAAGGGCTTTGATGCAAAAGAGGAGCAGATTTACGAGGAAATTCTCCTTCGTGATAAAAACGATTCCGAAAGAGCCACCGCGCCTCTTAAAAGAGCCGACGATGCTATTGACTTCATAAACGAAAACGGAATCGAACAGAGCTTTGAAAAGCTTTGCAAGATAATAGAGGAAAAGCTTAAATGAAAAAAGGATTTCTTTACGGCTTTGTGGGGACAATCGTCAAGATAATATTCCCCTATAAAATAGTATATAAAGGAGAAACTCCCAAGGAGGGCGCCGCGGTAGCGGTTGCAAACCACCTTTCCTACGTAGACTTCTTCTTTGTTTACGACGCAATGAAGCGCCACACCTCCTTTATGGCAAAAAAAGAAATATGCCGCTTTAAAATTATGGATTATTTCGTAAAGAAAAACGATATAATCCCCGTTGAACGCCATTCAAACGATTTAAACGCAATAAAACGCGCGTTAAAAGCGCTTAAAGACGGAAAAATACTTGGAATTTTCCCCGAGGGAACAAGAAAGTTCAAAAACAAAAACGGCGAATTTCACGAGGGCGCGGCAATGCTTGCAATTAAAACAGGCTCGCCCGTTGTTCCGGTAAAAATCATTTCTGAAAACGACAGAGTACGGCCCTTCAGAAAATCCACGGTAATAGTAGGAGAGGCGTGTAAACTTGAAACAACAAAGGATTACGCTGCCGCTTCGGAAATAATAAAAGAAAAAATTTATTCTTTGGAGAAATAACTTGAAGATAGAAATTGCCAAAACGGCGGGCTTTTGCTTTGGCGTTGACCGAGCCGTTTCGGAGCTTTATAAGCTTATTGAGCAGGGAAACGGTAAACGCATTTTCACCGTAGGCCCCATAATACATAACCCGCACATAATAAACGATCTTGAAAGTAAGGGCGTTTATGCGGTAAACGACGTAAGAGAGCTTCCGGCAGACTGCTTTGCGGTAATCCGAACTCACGGAGTAACCGCCGAAACTGTAAAATACTTAAATGAAAACGGAATTGATTACGCCGATTTTACCTGCCCGTTTGTAAAGAAAATTCAGCGAATAGCCGATAACACCGATAAAGATACCCTCTTTCTCATCGCGGGTGATATAACTCACCCCGAGGTAAAGGGAATAGTCAGCTATGCAAAGGGCGAGGTCATATCCTTTAATTCCGCAGATGAATTGGAAAAAATTGTAAAAAGTAACCCCGAAATAACTCGAAAAAAGGCTGTAATGGCGGCTCAGACCACCTTCAGCCTTAATGAATGGAAAAAAATTTCCGAAATTTCACGAAAATACTTTATTTTTTTATCAATTTGTGATACAATATGTGACGCAACTGAAAAGAGGCAGCGCGAAGCATCGCGTCTTGCTTTGGAAAACGATGCCGTTGTGGTAATCGGAGGCAAAAAAAGCTCCAACACGGCAAAGCTTTTCGAAACGGCGTCGCAGCTTTGCAAAAACACTTTTTTAGTTGAAAATGTCGGTGAAATTCCGATAAATATTTTAAAGAAAGCAAAAAAGATTGGTGTTACCGCAGGAGCATCGACTCCGAAAGGTATCATCAAGGAGGTAGTAGAAGAGATGTCAGAATTGAACGGAGAAAATTTTAACGATATCAGCTTCGAGGAGGGTTTACTTGCAACGCTTAAGCCCGTTGTTAACGGTGACAGAGTTACCGCAACGGTAATAGCAGTAGCTTCCGGCGAATTACAACTCGATATCGGCACGAAGCACGCAGGCTATATGTCGGCTTCGGAATTTTCTGTAACACCTGTAGCCGATCTTCGTAAGGTCGTCAACGTAGGTGACGAAATGGAGGTGCAGGTCGTTCGTGTTAATGATGTCGAAGGCACGGTTGCGCTTTCGCGCAAGCGCGTTGAATTTGACGCATTCAAGAGAGAACTCGATGACGCTGAAAAGAGCGGCGTTGTACTTACCGGTAAGGTAACCGAAATAGTAAACAATGCGGGCGTTATCGTAACCTATAAAGGTCAGACCGTATTCGTTCCTGCAGCACAGACCGGTGTAGCAAAAGACGGAGATCTTTCCGTTTTGGCAGGCAAGGAAGTAAGCTTCAAGGTAATCGGTATCAGAATTGAGCGCCGTCGCCGCAAGGTAGTAGGCTCGATCAAATACGCCGAGAGAGACGTAAGAAAAGAAGCTGTTGAAAGAGTATTTTCCGATATTGAAATCGGAAAGGAATACGTTGGCAAAGTAAAATCAATCACCCCCTTCGGCGCATTTGTCGATATTGGCGGTGTTGATGGCCTTATCCACGTTTCCGAGCTTTCATGGAAGAAGATCAAGCATCCCTCCGAGGTTGTGTCGGTTGGCGATGAGGTTAAGGTATTTGTAAAGGACTTCTCCGATGAGACCCACAAGATCTCACTCGGTTACCGTCGTCCCGAGGATAACCTTTTCTTCAGCTTTGTTAAAGAAAATCAGATCGGTGACGTAATTGACGTTAAGATCGTAAAGATTATGCCCTACGGCGCATTTGCTGAAATCGTTTCCGGAGTTGACGGTTACATTCACATTTCGCAGATCGCAAACTGCCGCATAAACAATATCGCAGACTACATAAAGGTTGGCGACGTTGTTAAGGCAAAGATCACCGAAATCAACAACGAAAAATTCCGCGTATCTCTCTCAATGAGAGCACTTCTTGAAGAAGCTCCCGCAGAGGAAGCAACCGAGGAAGCAGCAGAGTAATTCAAAAAGCCTCTCCCGAAAGGAGAGGCTTTAACATTTCAGGCATACATCGCTTATAATGTTATTGCGGAAACTGTCCGCAATAATAAAAAAGCAGGTGAGTAACGTGAAATTCGGAGTAGCGTTGCTTCGTTATGAGGATCAGGGTGCGGGAGCGGGTGTGCTTTTGGCGCTCAAACGCCTGGGAGTAAAGGTCGGTGCAATATACGGCGAGGGCATCTCGTCGCTTACGGCGCTTCTTTATGCCTTTGGAATTGCTCCCGAGGAAATAAATGAAAAAACGTCGGTATTTTCAAAAGGAAAAATATATACCGACCTTATGTTCTGGAAAAAAGCAAGAAAAAAGAAAGAAATTGCATCAATACTTAACAGGTCGAGAGTTAAGCTTGTCGGAGATACGGTAATTCCCGTTTACGTTGCGGTGGCAGATAAAGAGGGAAGAATAACGGTAATTACCTCTGAAAAAGAAGCGTTTTGCGGAAAATATATCAAGAAGTGCGAGATGTCATCGGTTTCCGCCGTGGATTGGATATTGCAAAACTCAAAAAATCCGTTGCCCGAAAAGGTGAATTTCAAAACGCCGCTTTTGCTTGACGGAGTAAACGCCGTTATAACTGTAAGCGGTGAGGAACGAAAAAGCGGGCCCACCGACTACGGCTACAATCTTTCCTTTTCCAGAAACACCGATTGCGTCACTGCTTACAAAAGGCTGATTGACGAAAACGAAGAAATGCTCAAAACAATTTTTTTAAGATAGGAAAACAAAAATGCAAAGATGCGGAGAAGTAATAAAAACAGAAGAAAAAAATGCGGTTGTCCGTGTGAAAATGGCAAATTCCTGTAGCACCGACTGTGAAAATTACGGCATTTGCAAAAAGCACGCGGAGGACGTTTGTGCCAAAAACGGAATAGGCGCAGAGGGAGGGGACAGGGTTTTAATAGAAACTCCCGATAGGCCCGTGCTTTTGTATGCCTTTATAACCTTTATCGTGCCCTTGGCAGTCTGCCTGTGCCTTGCTGCCGCGGGTTGGTTTGCGTTTAAAACCGAAATCGCGGCAATTATCGGCGGCGTGGTCGGAGTAGCTCTTTCAGCTTTGATCGTTTTAATTACCGATAAAAGTGTAAAAAAGACCGAAAAACCGTCGGTGATAGTTAAGATTACCGAAAAGAAGCAGTAATCGAGCCGAAAAAATGCAAAAAATTGCTGTCAAAATGCAAAAAATTGCTGTCTTTTCAAAAATGCAAAAAAAATCTTGCAAATCACCGATATAATTGCTATAATTATATTGGTAATATTATAACGAAAGGAAAATAGCAATGAAAAAACGAATCAGCGCAATACTCTTGGCCGTTGTTATGCTCTTTGGCTGTATCGGAATGCTTGCTTCTTGCGGCGAACCCGAAGTTATGTCAGAGGTTATCGACGGTAAATACTCCCCCACAATCAAAGTTACCTGGGCGTATCCCTTCGTAGGATCCGGTCAGGAAACTGTTGATCATCACAAGGATGCTGACGGCAACCCCGACTGGACCACGTCTGACACCTCATGGACCAGACTTGCTAAATCCAACTACGGTATTGACCTTAAGCTCGCTTGGGAAATTCACGATGGCGGAGCTTATATGGATAAGCTTAACAACGCCATTTTGCTTGGTGAACTTCCCGATTACGTAAACTGCCTTTACGACACTCTTGCAATCAACTTTGTAAGTAAGCTTTACGAGGCAGACCTCATTCAGCCTATCGACGAAATGATCGAGCTCTACGCTTGTGAGGATTACAAGAATACTATTGAACTCGTTGGCGATCAGGTATTCTATTCCGCAACCTTCGGCGGCAAGATCTACGCTCTTCCCCACATCGTTGTAGGTAACTCCAAAAACGTTGTATGGTGGATCCGTCAGGATTGGCTCGATGCTGTTAATATGAGCATTCCCACCAATTGGGACGAGTTTAAGGAAACTATGATTGCTTTTGCAAATCAGGATCCCGATGGTAACAATATTGACGATACCTACGGTCTTGGTATCAACCTTCTTGATGCGGGCACCAACAACAATATGATATTCAACACATTCGGCGCCTTCCCCGGTCAGTGGGTTCTCAATGAGGAAACCGGCAAGATCGAATACGGCTCAATTCAGCCCGAAATGAAAACTGCTCTTGCAGAGCTCCGTGACCTTTATGCAGCAGGCGGTATCTACCCCATTACCGAGGATGAAAACGCTCTCTACGCAGGTTATAACGGCGTTATCCAGAACAAAGCAGGCTGTATTGAAGCAACCACCAACTACGTAAACGTATTTAAGAACCTTAAGAGACAGAATAAGGATCTTGAATTCAACTCCTTTACTCTCTTTATGGCAGACGGATCTGATCCCGTTATCAGCTCTTCGTTAAATACCTTCCGTCAGTACGTAGTAAGCGCAAAGTGCAAATATCCTGCAGTTTCCGTTATTCTTATGAATATGTTTTGTGAAATCGAGGCAGCTGCTGAAGACGATCTTGCAATTCAGGAAGAATACTGCTATTCTGCAGACGGCACTGCTCACTACTACAATCTTGCTCCCGCTATCACCCAAAGAACCACCGGTGATAACAGCGGTATTGCACAGCGTATCAAGGAAGCTCTTGAAACCGGCGACGAATCCGTTTTGAAGGCAGGTCAGGATACTCAGGTTTATAACAACGTTAAGAACTATCTCGAAACCGGTAACGTAAACAACTGGTATTGGGAGAGAATGTACGGTATTGATGGCGCAAACCTCAAGGTTTACGATGCAGGCTATGAAACCTTCGTAACTCTTTATCAGGGCGCTGAAACCGAAAGCATGCTTGAATTCAACACAACCATTAACGGTATACTCACCGTTGGCTTTGCTGAAATCATCATCGGCTCACAGGAGCTCGATTACTTCGATCTTCTCGTTCAGGCTTGGTATGATCAGGGCGGTACTCAGGTTACCGAAGATGCAAACGCATGGTATTCAAACATGACCGGCTCTGCCGCATAATTTAAAAACACAATAAAAAATCTCGGTGAATTTCACCGAGATTTTTTTATTGAAATATGAATTTAATCCTTTTCCTGAAGCCGTTGCATTCTTTTCCAGCTGATAAATCCGTAAAGATCGTTTACAAGAAAAACAACAAAGCAGGCAAGGGTGGGTAAATATGAAATATCACTAGCAAGCGCATAACCCCATAAAACAATTAAAACCACGTCGTTTACCGCATAGCCTATTGCGTAGTAAGGACTGCGTAGAAAGGTAAGCGCCGAAGCAAAAACGCTCGTTGCAATCGAAAAGGTGCTTACGTAAAGATTTTCTGTGTTAATCGCCGCCAGAATGAAATAAAAGGCAAAGGTTATTGCAACGGTAATAAGCGAAACGTAAAGGTAATGAATCGGCCTTAAACGGTTTACCGCAACGGTATCGGTTTCCTTGTAGGGGTGGCGTATCCACGAAATAAGCGAAAAAACCGCCGCGGGAAGCGACATGCAAATATAAGTAACCGTTTCGCCGTAATATCTGAAGAAATAAGAGATGATTCCGTAAAAAAGTGCAAAGAATATAACAAGCACCTGACCGAAAACAAGGCCGTTTGCAATAAAAATAAGTGCCGTAACGCCTATAATAGAGGTAATAGTGTTGAAAATGCTTGAAAATCCCGAAACGGCAGAGGAAAGTAAAATCACCAGAACGGAAGATATCCAGATGATAAAATCAACCTTTTTTAAGCTTTTTATTTGATTGAAAATTTTCATAAAAGTAGCCCCAATATAAAATTTGGTGTTATCGTGCCCAAAGGCAAATTTTGTTGAAAAAAGACGGTTACTTCTGTAACCGTCTTTTTTGTGGTGCGGCTGAAGGGACTTGAACCCCCACGTCGAAGACACCAGATCCTAAGTCTGGCGCGTCTGCCAGTTCCGCCACAGCCGCAAAAACAAAACCCTGCGTTAACAGGGTTTTAATGCATTATTTCGATGCCTGTTTTTTAGCAAGAGCAGATTTCTTTCTTGCAGCGGTGTTCTTTTTGATAAGACCCTTGGTAGCAGCTCTGTCGATCTTCTTAACAGCCTCAAGATATTTTGCATCAACGTTCTCGCCGGTAGCAACTGCCTCGTCGAATTCCTTAATAGCGGTCTTCAATGCAGTCTTGTTAGCCTTGTTGGAAGCGGTCTCTTCAGCGGTGATAAGAACTCTCTTTTTTGCAGACTTTATATTTGCCATTTTTTTGTCCTCCTTGTAAACATTCATTGACTACCGAATATTATACCTTTTTTATCGGCAAAAAGCAAGTGTTTTTCGCAAAAATCTCTGCATAAATTGAAATATATTTTTAATAATGCCCAAAAACGCATTGCATTATAAGTTTCTTTATAAAAATTAACATAATTTTGTCTGAAAATTGCTTTTTAAACAAAAATGCTATTGCAATTTTTTGTATAATATAGTAAAATATAATGGCTATTAAAGCAAGTAGAAATTTACGAAAGGAAAAAGAAAAATGAAAAAGGCATTATCAATTCTTCTTTGCGCACTTATGCTTGTTACCGTAGTAAGCGGTCTTGCAGCGTGCGGAGAAACCGCTGATCCCGGTGAGCAGCCTGTTCGTGCAGAGGGTTATTATCCCAACATCACCCTTACGTTGAACCAGATGTCATACGTTCAGTATGATGCCGTTCTCAACGCAAAGGGCTGGACCCTTACCGACAACGCTGTTATGGATCTCATCAAAGAGCAGTATGGTATTAAATTCAAGCAGTCCATCGATGTAAAAGATATCGGTGTATACTTTGAAAAGCTTGCTGCTGAAATCGTAACCGGCAAAATTGCAGACCTCAACGCATTGGGCGACTATTATTTCGGTCTTCCCAACCTTAAGTCTGCAGAGCAGAACGGCCTCCTTGCCGACCTTACCTCCTTCATCAATGGTACCGATGAAAGAGCAAAGCCCTCTGAAGACGTTTTAGAGCTTTGGGAGCAGGCCGGCGAAACCATCTTCTATCCCGGCACCTTCGAGGGTAAGATCAAAACCCTCCCCTGGGTAAGCGATGCAAGAGGAGGAGCTTACAACTTCATCTACATCCGTCAGGACTGGCTCGATCAGGTTGGTATGAACGTACCCACCACTATCGATGAGCTTACCGACGTAATGCGCGCATTCAAAAACAACATCGACGGCGCATACGGTCTTGTTGTTGGTAACGGCTTCATGACCCAGGGTGAAAACTACTGCGGTATCTTCGATATGTTCGGCGTTCAGCCCTTCTCTTGGTATGAAACCGAAAACGGCGATCTTGCACTTGGTATCACCAACACTGAGCCCATGAAGGCAGCTCTCCGTGTTCTCAATCAGTGGTACACCGAAGGCCTCATCAACAGCAACGAAGATAACGATATCTCCGTTATGGGCGGTCTTCACTACACCTCTCAGGAGATTATGAACGGTAAAGCAGGTATGCACTTCGGTTCTACCTCTATGGGCTTTATCGGCAACACCCTCCGCAAGAACAGAGATGCACGTTTTGTAGCAGTTCCTCTCTTCGCAGCAGAAGGCTACGAGCTTACCGTTTCTGCCGGTAACGATGCATTCATGTTCTATGCAGTTGGTGCAAACTGCCAGTATCCTGAAGCAGTTATGAAGCTTTACAACTTCTATGTAGAAATGATGGTTGATGAAGACAACATCTACTACGATTACGTAAAGCCCACCGAGTATGAGAACGAAGCAGG
>JAZRNU010000076.1:0-28001 GCA_045648325.1 Eubacteriales bacterium
GAGCCATTTGCGGCTCGAACGGAAACAGGCACCCCACCCACCCCAAAAATCCGTGCAAGCCGTAAAACGCGGCTTGAGCGAAACTCATCATTCATTAAAAAATCCTCTTGCAAAAAGCAAGAGGATTTTTATTTTATTCAGGCTTATATCCGTCCTTTAACGTTACGGTGCGTATATACGAATTGGATTTTTTATCGGCAATAAAATAGCCGGTGCGAACAAACTGAAATCTCTCGCCGCCGTCTTCAAGAGCCTTTTCAAGAGAAGGCTCAACGTAGCCGTTTACCGTTACGAGTGAATTCTCGGTGAGGTATTTTTCAAAATCGTAGCCTTCCGCTATCTCGGAGGTGTTTTCGATATTGAAAAGAGGCTCGAGCAGGCTAAATGTCGCGGGAACGGCGTGGGACGCCGATATCCAATGGATAGTTCCTTTTATCTTTCTGCCGTCAAAGGGATTTCCGTTTTTGGAAACGAGGTCAGCCGAGCAGAGAATTTCGGTGATCTCACCCTTTTCGTCCTTTACAACGCCGTCACACTTAACGATGTAAGCACCCATAAGTCTTACCTCTTTTCCTACGGTAAGGCGCTGGAATTTGGGAGGCGGCACCTCTGCAAAATCGCTTTTATCAATGTAGAGCGTTTTGGTAAAAGGAACCGATCTGTAATCGGTATTTTCCTCCTGCGGACGGTTGGGAACGTCGAAATACTCGGTTACCCCTTCTTCAAAGTTGGTGATCGTCACCTTCACGGGATCGAGCACCGCTATTCTTCTTTCAGCCGTGCGGTTAAGCTCGTCGCGCTGACAGTGGTCAAGAAGTCTGTGGTCAACGAGGCTCGAGGTCTTTGCAACGCCTGCGCGGCGGACAAAATCGTAAATCGCGGTGGGGGTAAAGCCTCTGCGGCGAAGTCCCGAAAGGGTTGGCATTCTGGGATCGTCCCAGCCCGAAACGAATTTATCCTCAACGAGCTTGCGGAGATATCTCTTGCTCATTACCACGTTTGTAACGTTAAGACGGGCAAACTCGTACTGATGCGGCTTGTTTTCAACGCCCGTGTTTTCAACCACCCAATCGTAAAGAGGACGGTGGTTTTCAAACTCGATGGAGCAGCAGGAGTGGGTTATTCCCTCAATAGCGTCCTGCAACGGGTGGGCGTAATCGTAAAGGGGATAGATGCACCACTTATCGCCCTGACGGTGATGATGCTTTCTCGTTATTCTGTATATCGCGGGGTCACGCATATTGATATTGGGCGACGCCATATCTATCTTTGCGCGAAGAGTCTTTTCGCCGTCCTTGTATTTACCCTCTCTCATTTCCTCAAAAAGCTTTAGGTTTTCCTCTACGCTTCTGTTACGGTAGGGGCTTTCCTTTCCCGGCTCGGTAAGAGTGCCGCGGTATTCCTTCATTTCGTCGGCATTAAGGTCACAGACGTACGCCTTGCCATCCTTTATAAGCTTTACCGCGTATTCATAGCATTTCTCGAAATAATCGGAGCCGAAATAGACATTCTTGGGCTCTTCGCCCGTAAGCCACGAAATATCCTCGTAGATAGACTCAACGTATTCGTTATCCTCCTTGGAGGGGTTGGTGTCGTCGTAACGGAGGTTGAAGCTTCCGCCGTAGCGCTTTGCGGCAAGATAGTTTACGAATATTGCCTTTGCCGAGCCGATGTGAAGATAGCCGTTGGGCTCGGGCGGAAAACGGGTGGCAACCTTATCGACCCTTCCCTCCTTGAGGTCGGAGTCGATTATATCGGTTATAAAATGGGTGAAATTTTCTGCATCAAACATACTTTTTGCCTCTATTCTGCGAGTAATCTTTTAATTACCGTTTCTTTTCCGAGTATCTTCATTACGGCGCACATATCGGGGGTGCTTTCTCTTCCCGTTACCGCGAGTCGGATAATGGCCGAAACGTCGCCTACGTGGCCCTTGAATCCCGTGGGATCCTTTTTATACTGTTTTGTGTCGGGGCAGTAGCCGTGACGTGCCGCAAGCTCCTTTATCTTTTCAAACCACTCCGTCTGCTCGTCCTCGGGTGACCAGATCTCCGCATAATCCTTCAGAATGGCTTTTGCATCGTCTGATTTGAGGATCTCGCTTTCGGAGGGAACGAAATGCTCATCAAAGAAATAGGAAACGTAGGGGAAAACGTCCTTTAAGGTGGTGAGGTCCTTACGGGGCTTTTGGCCGCCTCTGCCAACCGAAACTATCGCCTCTATTTTCGCTCTGTCCTTTTCCATAAGAGCATAAAGCTCTTTATCGTAATCGGGCGCCCAATTATCAATAAGCGCCATTACCTCTGCGCCCGAAAGGCGTGAAAGATAGTTTCGTGAAACGTCGTTTAACTTATCCATATCGAAAAGACAGCCCGAAATGCTCATCTTGGAAAGCTTAAGCTTGAATTCCGACGAGGGAAGGGTGGGATTTGCTCTTCTCCATTCCTCGAAGGAGGATGAAAGAAGGGTCCACAAATATTCCTTAACCGCCTCTGCCGCATAGCCGTTTTCGGCGTAGTAGGTAACTGCCGCCTCGGGGTCCTTTCTCTTTGAGAGCTTTCTCTTGCCGCCGTTTTCGTTTTTCATTATATGGGTGGTGTGAGCAAACTGCGGACGCTTGAATCCGAGTGCATAGAAAAGCTCAAGGTGATAAGGAAGGGTGGAAAGCCACTCCTCGCCTCTTACCACGACCGTTGTTCTCATAAGATGATCGTCAACCGCGTGGGCAAAGTGATAGGTGGGAAGCCCGTCCGATTTAAGAAGCACGAAATCGTTATCGTTCTGGGGAACCTGAAGCTCGCCCTTTATCTCGTCCTTGAAGGCAACCGTTTTCGTCTTATCGCCCTCGGAGCGGAATCTCACGATATAGGGCTTGTTTTCCGCAAGACGCTTTTCAATTTCCTCAAGGGGTAAATTTCTGCAAACCGCGTATTCACCGTAGTAGCCGGGGTCCGCCTTTGCAGCTGTCTGACGCTCGTGCTGTGCCTCAAGCTCCTCGGTGGTGCAGAAGCAGGGGTATGCTCTGCCCTCGCTCATAAGCTTTTTTGCAAAAACGTGGTAAAGCTCTTTTCTCTCGCTCTGGCGGTAGGGGCCGTAGTTACCTTTATCGCCCTCTGAAACCGCGCCCTCGTCAAATTCTATTCCGAATGAGGAGAAGGTGTTTATTATTCCCTCAACGGCGCCATCCACAAGACGCTTCTGGTCGGTATCTTCAATTCGAAGGAAGAAAACTCCGCCGCTCTGATGGGCAATATGACTGTCAAGCAATGCCTGATAAAGGCCGCCAAGATGGATAAATCCCGTGGGGCTCGGTGCAAAACGGGTTACCCTTGCGCCCTCCTTAAGCTCTCTTTGGGGGTATCTCGCCTCAATTTCCTCGGGGGTTTTTGTCACGTTCGGAAATATAAGCTCTGAAAGTTTTTTATAATCCATAAATTTTCCTCTTTTAGCAAACAGTGCTGCCTGCGCTTACGGAATCGTCAAGCATAATGATTTTGATTTTATCTCCGTCCTCTGTTGAAAGAAGCATTCCCGCACTTTCAACACCGCGAAGCTTAACGGGCATAAGGTTTACTATTGCCATAAGGGTCTTGCCAACAAGCTCCTCGGGCTTGTAGTATTTTGCAATGCCCGAAACTATCTGGCGCTTGCCCTCGCCGTCGTCAACAATAAACTTAAGAAGCTTATCGCTCTTCGGAACGGGCTCGCATTCCAAGACCTTAACGGCTCTTATTTCGAGCTTGTCAAACTGATCAATGGTAACCTGCTCCTTATGCAAAAGGGGCTTTCTTTGGGGCTCCTTTTTAGCCTCTGCCTCTGCGGTAATCTCGGCAATGGTCTTTTCGGCATCGATTCTGGGGAAAAGTGCCTCGCCCTTGGTTACTGCTGTGCCAACGTATTTATCGGTAAACGAAAGATTTTCCCACGAAAGCTCTGCGTCGGTGATTCCGAGCTGCACAGCCATTTTTGCAGATGACTCGGGCATAATGGGCTTAAGCATAATCGCCGCATAGCGGAGGCACTCGTAAAGGTGATACATTACAGATGCAAGCTCGCCCTTTTTCGCCTCGTCCTTTGCAAGCACCCAGGGTGCGGTTTCGTCAATATATTTGTTTGCTCTTGAAACAAGGCTCATCATCGTTGAAACGGCGTTTGAAACGTAATATGCGTCCATTTCCTTTTCAACCTTTGCCACGGTGTCTTTGGCAAACTTTTCAAGAATATCGTCAAAGTCGGTCTTTGACTCGGGTGCGGGAACAACTCCGCCGAAATATTTCTGAATCATCGAGGTGGTTCTTGAAAGAAGATTTCCAAGATCGTTTGCAAGGTCGGAGTTTATTCTGTTAATGAAAAGCTCGTTGGTGTAGTTGCCATCCTGTCCCATGCTTATCTCGGAAAGGAGGTAATATCTGATTGCGTCAACGCCGAAATATTTTGAAAGTATTGCGGGGTCAACAACGTTGCCCTTTGATTTACTCATCTTGCCGCCGTCGATAAGAAGCCAGCCGTGACCGTAAACCTTTTTGGGAAGGGGCAGACCGAGTGCCATAAGCATAATGGGCCAGTAAATGGTGTGGAAGCGAAGGATATCCTTGCCTATAACGTGAACGTCTGCAGGCCAGAAATCCTCAAAATCGTTGTATTTGCCGTTTTGGTAGCCAAGCGCGGTGATATAGTTTGAAAGTGCGTCGATCCATACGTAGATAACGTGCTTTTCGTTTATCGGAACGGGAATGCCCCAGTCAAACGAGGTGCGCGAAATGCAAAGATCCTGAAGTCCGGGCTTCAAGAAGTTGTTTACCATCTCGTTTCTTCTGCTCTCGGGCTCAATGAATTCGGGGTGATCCTCGATATATTTAAGAAGCTGATCCGCATATTTGCTCATCTTGAAGAAATATGCTTCCTCCTTGGCGGGGTGAACCTCTCTGCCGCAGTCAGGGCATTTGCCGCCAACGGCCTGTGTTTCTGTCCAGAATGCCTCGCAGGGAGTGCAGTAAAGACCCTCGTAGGAGCCAAGATAAATATCACCCTGATCATAAAGCTGCTTGAAAATCTTCTGTACCGACTCGATATGATAATCGTCGGTGGTTCTTATAAAGCGGTCATAGCTTATGTTCATAAGAGTCCAGAGGTCCTTTATGGAGGCAACTATGCCGTCGATATATTCAATGGGCGCAAGGCCCTTTTTCTCCGCAATCTGCTGGAGCTTCTCGCCGTGCTCGTCGGTGCCGGTGAGAAACATTACGTCAAAGCCCCGCATTCGCTTGTATCTGGCAATAGCGTCGGATACAACGGTGGTGTAGGTATTTCCGATATGAAGCTTATCGGAGGGATAATAAATGGGGGTTGTGATGTAGAATTTGTTTTTATTCATAACAAATTCGCTCCTCTCGTGGTGTGATTTTAATAATTGTTCAATTATAATTTAATAGTATATCACTTTTTATAGCGTTTTTCAACGGTTTTTTCACCTTTTTACAGGCAAATTTCAAAAGAAAAAATTTTTTCTCAAAAAGGGCTTGACAAATTCCTTCTTTTGGTGTAAAATAACACGGCAATAAAGAAGAAGTTTCCGCTTCTCACCTTGTCGGCAAAGGAGCCGCGGGTTAATACTGTTTTTTTCGATAAGGGCACATTGCCGTTATCGGAGTGTGGTATCGTGCGGAGCTTTTTCGTACGATTTTTTTATTTTTCGGAGGTGCTTTGTCATCAACAACAATAAAAAAGAACATCTTATCAACGATGAAATCAAGGATAAGGAAGTAAGAGTCATAGGCAACGACGGCTCCCAGATGGGAATCATGAAGATTGCCGACGCTCTCGCAAAGGCAGACGAAGCAGGTCTTGACCTCGTTCGCATCTCGCCCAACGCCGTTCCCCCCGTTTGCAAAATAATGGATTACGGCAAGTTCTGCTTCGAGCAGATCAAAAAGCAAAAGGAAGCAAAAAAGAATCAGAAGGTTGTAGACATTAAAGAAATACAGCTTTCGGTCAAGATCGACACACACGATTTTGAAACAAAGAAAAATCACGCACTTAGGTTTTTAAAGGGCGGCGATAAGGTAAAGGTTTCCATCAGATTCCGCGGACGTGAAATGGCACACACCGATCTCGGCGTTGAAGTCATCAACCGTTTCCTCGAGGGCTGCTCGGAAATCGGCGTGGTTGAAAAACCCGCAAAGGTAGAGGGCAGAAATGCAATCGCCTTCCTTGCACCGAAACCTGAAAACAAAAAGGCTTGAATAGAAAAATACTGAGAGGAGTTAACCCCCATGGCAAAACTTAAGACACACAGCGGTGCTAAAAAGCGCTTCAATCTTACCAAAAACGGCAAAGTTAAGAGAGCTCACGCTTTCAGACGTCATCTTCTTAACGCAAAAACCACCAAGCGCAAGAGACATCTCCGTCGCGGCGCTTATGCAGACGCGACCAACGAGAGCAACATCAAGTTGCTTATCCCTTACAAATAAGCGAAGCTAACAGGAGGAATTTACAATGGCAAGAATTAAATACGGCGCTAATACCCGCAAGAGAAGAAAAAAGGTACTTAAGCTCGCAAAAGGCTATTACGGCGCAAAGAGCAAACAGTTCAGAACTGCTAACGAAGCAGTTATGAAATCTCTCGTTTACGCATATATCGGCAGAAAGTTAAAGAAAAGAGATTTCCGTTCACTCTGGATCACCAGAATTTCCGCTGCTGCAAAGGCAAACGGCATGAACTACTCTACCTTTATCCACGGCCTCAAGACCGCCGGCATCGTTATCAACAGAAAGATCCTTGCTGATCTCGCAGTTAACGACAAGGCAGCTTTCGCAGCTCTCGTAGAAGCAGCTAAAGCAGCAAAATAAGTAATTTAAAAGACCGATTGTATCGGTCTTTTATTTTTTTGTAACGGTGTAAAAACCCGCCCTTTTTCAATATTTCAAAAAACTTTTTTCTTGCGGTTTTCAAAAATTTTTCTTGACATAATCGCAAACACATTATATAATGGATTTTAAATTCAGAAAAAAGACCGATTTTTGAGGCGATTTAAAATGTACTTCGAGATTACCTCGGCACAAAACGATAAAATAAAATCCGCAAAAAAAGCAATTTCAGAGGGCAAACAGAGCGGCGTTATGTTAATTGAAGGTGAAAAGCCCGTGTGTGACGCCGTGGCAAACGGCATTACCCCCGAATATATCTTTTGCTCCGAAAAAAACGAAAAATCCAATATGCTTGCAAAGGACCACACCGTCTATCTCGTGCCTCCTTTCATTATGGAAAAGATAGCCGATACCCGCACTCCGCAGTCACTGTGTATGATAGCGGCACGTCCCGCACCGCCCGATGCCTTACCTGACGGACGTTACGTTTTATGTGAAAATATTCAGGACCCCAAAAATCTCGGCGCAATGATAAGAACCGCCGACGCCTTTGGAATAAAGGGTGTTTTACTCGTCGGGTCCACCGCCGACGAATTTTCTCCCAAAACAACCCGAGGCGCAATGGGCTCAAATCTTTATATCCCCATAAAGCGAATTGATTACGACGAGCTTTCAACTCTCAAAAGCCGCTTTACCGTTTGCGGCACCGTGCTTAACGAAAAGGCAGTTGCACTTGACAAAACGGAGCTTGACAAAAATATGATAATCGCAATAGGCAACGAGGGAAGCGGTCTTACCGATAAGCTCCTTCTGCTTTGCGATAAAAGCCTTTATATCCCGATGAAGGGCAGAGCGCAATCGCTTAACGCAGGCGTTGCCGCCGCCGTTATAATGTGGGAAATTTCCAAGTAGGTTGATTTTTATGGACGAAAAAATTTACGCCGTATGGCTTTCACTTGCAGGCGGCGCGGGCAGTCCTCGCACCTCATCTCTTGCAACCCGTTTTCCCTCCGCAAAGGAAATTTACGAATCGGATAAAAACGCCTTGATGAGCGCAGGTCTTTCGGAGAAGGACGCCAACGCATTTTCAGACAAATCGCTTACCGCGGCTGAAAACGTTATTATAAGATGCCGCGAAACGGGAATAAATATTTTGACCTATTGGGACAGCGACTTTCCCGAGCGTTTGAAAAATATTTTACCCGTTCCCGTCGTGCTTTACGTAAAAGGCAATATGCCCGACCCCAAAGGTCTTGCCATCTGCTCTGTCGGCACGAGAAAGGGCACCCGCTACGGTGAAAAGGTTGCCTACAAAATGTGCCGTCTGCTTGCCGAAAGCGGAGTTACCGTCATTTCGGGCATGGCAAGAGGAAACGATACCTTTGCGCTTATGGGCGCGCTTGACGGCAAAAAGAGCGCCTTTGCCGTTTTGGGTACCGGTGTTGACGTGATATATCCGAGCGAAAACAAGGAGATATATAACAGAATAATCGAATCGGGCGGAGGAATAATAAGCGAATATCCTCCCGGATCCACTCCATTCCCCTCAAACTTTCCCAAACGAAACAGAATTATGGCAGGTCTTGCAAACGGTGTTTTAATAACCGAGGCGCCGAAATCAAGCGGCGCGCTTATCACCGCCTCCTATGCGCTTGACTACGGAAAGGACCTTTTCGCATCGCCCGGCTCTCTCTTTTCAAGAGAAAGCGACGGCGTAAATATGCTTATCAGAGACGGTAAGGCAAAGCCTGTTCTTAACCATCTTGATATATTGGACGAATACGCGGGTCTTTACACCCTTACCCCAAAGGAAAACGTAAACCCGCCCGTTCCGAAAAATAAAACGGCACCCAAAAAATCAATTTTCGCCAAAAAGCCAACTGAAAACGACGAGGCGCTTACCGACAAAGCGGTCTTTGCCCCTGCCGACACGGGCGACGTAAAATCCAACCTCGTGCTTGATCTTCTGGCAAACGGCGACAGACATATTTCGGAAATTGCCGAAATATGTGCCCTTTCCGCATCGGAAACCGCCTCAATTCTCACAATGCTTGAGCTTGACGGCAGAGTGTCACCCACACAGGGCGGCTATTTCAAACGAATAATTTAACCCCATTTTTTGAGTAAAGGAAGATACCCGTGTCAAAAAAATTACTTATAGTTGAGTCCCCCGCAAAAGCAAAAACAATCAAGAAATATCTCGGCGAAGGCTACGAGGTCATGGCTTCGATGGGCCACGTGCGCGACCTTCCCGAAAAGAGCCTCGCAATAGATATGAAAAGCTTTAAGCCCCAATATGTAAATATGAAGGGCAAGGACGAGGTTATCAAAAAATTAAAGGACGCCGCGTCGAAATCGGAAGCGGTAATACTTGCAACCGACCCTGACCGTGAGGGTGAAGCCATTTCGTGGCATCTTGCAACTCTTCTCGGTCTTGATATAACCGAAAACAACCGCGTTACCTTTAACGAAATTACCAAAAATGCGGTAAACGAGGGCATAAAATCCCCCCGTCCCATAAACACCGACCTCGTTGACGCACAGCAGGCACGCCGCGTGCTTGACCGTCTTGTTGGCTATAAATTAAGCCCCTTCCTTTGGAAAAAGGTTAAAAAGGGTCTTTCTGCAGGCCGAGTTCAGTCGGTTGTCTGCCGCATGATAGTTGACCGCGAGCGCGAGATAGAGGCCTTTATTCCGAGCGAATACTGGAACATTTCTGCATTTTTGGTTAAGGAAAATGCAAAAAGACCCTTTGAGGCAAAATATTTCGGCAAGGGCGACAAAAAAGCGACCATTGCAAGTGAGGCAGAGGCATACGCCATTATCAAGGAGCTTGAGGTTGCCGCCTACTCCGTTTCGGATATTGAAAAGAGCAAAAAGCTCCGTCAGCCCGCACCTCCCTTTACCACCTCCACCTTACAGCAGGACGCTTCGAGAAAGCTTAACTTCTCAAGCAAGACCACTATGAGAGTTGCACAGGCACTTTACGAGGGCGTTGACATAAAGGGTCACGGTCTTACCGGTCTTATCACCTATATGAGAACCGACTCGCTCCGCATTTCGGAGGACGCCATCGCCGCCGCAAGAGATTACATTGCATCGGCATACGGTGCAGACGCAATGCCCAAATCTCCCAAGCGCTACAAGGCAAAGAGCGGCGCGCAGGACGCCCACGAGGCGATACGTCCCTCCTACGCCGACCTTACCCCCGCAGAGGTCAAGGACAGCCTTACCACCGAGCAGTACAAACTTTATAAGCTTATCTGGGAGCGCTTTATCGCCAGCCAGATGAAGCCCTGCGAATATGCCTGCGAAACGGTTGTTATCACCGCAGGCGACCATATCTTAAAGGCAAGCGACAGAAAGGTCGTTGCCCCCGGCTTTACCGTGCTTTACGTCGAGGGAAGCGACGAGGAGGAAAACGAGCTTTCAAAAATCCCCGAGCTTTCGGTTTCGGAAAAGCTTTTCCTCAAAAACCTCTCGGGCGAGCAGAAGTTTACTCAGCCCCCCTCCCGCTACAACGAAGCTACTCTTGTTAAGGCAATGGAGGAAAACGGCATAGGCCGTCCCTCCACCTACGTACCCACCATCTCTACCATTTTAACAAGAGGCTATGCTCTTAAGGAAAAGAAAAACTACAAGGCAACCGAGCTTGGCACCGTTACCACCGACCTTATGAGAAGTTGCTTCCCCGATATTATCGACGTTAAATTCACCGCCGATATGGAAAAGAAGCTCGACTCTGTTGAGGAAGGCAAAAACGAGTGGAATAAAATAGTTAAAGATTTCTATAATCCCTTTGAAAAATCGCTTACCAAGGCAGAAAGTGAATTGAAGGGCCAGAAATTCAAGGTAAAAGAGGAGGAAACCGACGAGGTTTGCCCAAACTGCGGCAAAAATCTCGTTATCCGTGCGGGAAGATTCGGAAAATTCCTTGCCTGCCCCGGCTACCCCTCCTGCCGCTTCACCAAGGCCATTGTGAGCGAGGTTGGCGGAAAATGCCCCGTTTGCGGCGGCAACCTTATTGAGAAAAACACCAAAAGAGGCAAGAAATTCTACGGCTGCGGAAACTATCCCAAATGCAACTTTGCATCGTGGGACGCACCCTCAAAGGAATGCTGCCCCACCTGCGGCTCCACCCTCTTTAAAAAGACGGGCAAGGACGGCAAGCTTTACTGTGCCAAGGAGGGCTGCGATTACACCGCTCCCTTGAAGAAAAAAGGTGAAAAATCCGATGAATCAGCCGATTGAGGTCATCGGCGCAGGTCTTGCGGGCGTTGAAGCGGCTCACGTAATAAGCCGATTAGGCGTTCCCGTAATTTTGCGCGAGATGAAGCCCAAAAAATATACACCCGCCCACAAAAGCCCCTATTTCGGTGAGCTTGTATGCTCAAACTCCCTTCGCGCCGCAGGCCTTGCAAACGGCCCCGGAATGTTAAAGGAGGAGCTGCGTTTACTCGGCTCGTTGGTTATGGAGGCGGCGGACGCTACCCGTGTACCCGCAGGCGGCGCCTTGGCAGTTGACCGCGAGGGCTTTGCAAAATATATTACCGATAAAATAAAGAACGATAAAAATATCACCGTTATCGAG
Organism: Eubacteriales bacterium; assembly: GCA_045648325.1. Taxonomy (GTDB): domain Bacteria; phylum Bacillota; class Clostridia; order Oscillospirales; family RGIG5299; genus RGIG5299. The sequence goes on from JAZRNU010000076.1 coordinate 11,459, forward strand.
GAGGAGGTAACCGAGCTTGACGTAAACCGTATTACCGTTTGCGCCTCGGGCCCCCTTACGAGTGACACTCTTTCGCAAAATATCCGATCGCTTCTTGGGGATAACTACCTTTACTTTTTTGACGCCGCGGCGCCGATAGTAACCCTTGAAAGCATCAATTTTGACAAGGCGTTTTTTGCTTCGCGTTACGGCAAGGGTGACGATGATTACATTAACTGCCCCATGAACAAAGAGGAGTATCTTGCCTTTTACGAGGCGCTTATCTCCGCCGAAACCGCTCATTTAAAGGAATTTGACGAAACCGAGCTAAAGGTCTTTGAGGGCTGTATGCCCGTTGAGGAAATGGCAAGACGCGGGGTTGAAACGCTGCGCTTTGGAAATTTAAAGCCCGTTGGTCTTACCGCCAAGGACGGCTCACTTCCCTACGCCGTTGTTCAGCTCCGTCAGGATAACGCCGCAAAAACCCTTTTCAACCTCGTCGGATTTCAGACTCACCTTACCTTTGGTGAGCAAAAAAGAGTTTTTTCAATGATTCCCGGCCTTGAAAACGCCGAGTTTGTGCGCTACGGCGTTATGCACAGAAACACCTACATAAACTCTCCCAAGGTTCTTGACTCCACCTACGCCTCGAAAAAATACCAAAATCTTTTCTTTGCGGGGCAGATGACGGGTGTTGAGGGCTACATCGAATCGGCGGCATCGGGTCTTTTTGCGGGATTAAACGCCGCAAGAAAATATCTTAGCAAAAAGCCGCTTATTCTCTCATCGCGCTCTGCTGTGGGGGCTCTTGCAAACTACGTAAGCTCCGAAAACGAGAATTTTCAGCCTATGAACATCAACTTCGGCATAGTTGAGGAATGCGGCCAGAAGATAAAGGGCAGAGCCAACAGAAAGGAATTCGTTGCCAGAAGAGGCATTGAATATATCGATAATCTTATAAAGGAAGGCGAAATATTTTGAATATAGCAATAGACGTTATGGGCGGCGACAAGGGCTCATTTGAGCTTGTCAAGGGCGCACTTTCCGCATCGGCAAGAGGCGGCTTTAAGGTTACCCTCTTTGGTGACGAGGAGGAGATAAAATCCGCCGTTTCACAGCTTGAAATAAAGGCCGACTACGAAATAAAGCACTGCGATCAGGTTATTTCGATGTGCGATAATCCCCTTTCGGTTATCAAGGATAAAAAGAATTGCTCAATGGCAATGGCACTTTCCGCCGCAGCAAGCGGCGAGTGCGATGCGGTTGTTTCAACGGGAAACAGCGGCGCGCTCATCACCGGTGCCACATTTATAGTTAAAAGAATTGCGGGCGTTAAGCGTCCTGCATTTGCTCCCGTGCTTCCTTCCGCATCGGGCGCAGTTATGCTTCTTGATGCAGGCGCAAACGTTGAGGTCCGCCCCGAATTTCTTTATCAGTTTGGTAAAATGGGCTCCGTTTATATGGAAAAGGTGCTCGGAATCAAAAATCCCCGCGTCGGTCTTATCTCAAACGGCAAGGAGGAGCAGAAGGGCACCGACCTTACCAAAGAGGCACGCGCCCTTATGGAAAAGGCAGACTATAATTTCATAGGCTACATAGAGGGCAACGATATTATGACCGGAAACTGCGACGTTGCCGTTACCGACGGCTACACCGGCAACGTTTTGCTCAAAACCGTTGAGGGAATGGGCAAGCTCGTTTCGGCAAGAGTGAGAAAGATGCTTACGGGCAACCCCTTGAGAATTATAGGCTCTCTCTTTATGTTAAAGGGCATTAAGACCTTTAAAAAGGAGTTTGACGCAAAGCAATACGGCGGCGCAATGATACTCGGTGCCCGCGTTCCCGTTATAAAGGCACACGGCAGTGCCGACAGCGGCTCCTTTGAAACCGCAGTAATTCAGGCGTCAAAAGCGGCAAAGGAAGGCATTTGCAACACCATTGCAGAGTCACTTTCGCAAGAAATCGCCGAGAAAGAATAAAAAACACTTGACAAAACGGGTATTTTTATTATATAATATTCCGTACCTATGAAAATAGGCTTAAAAAACAAATTAACAGAACTGCAAAATGCAATTTTGTTTTCCCGCAAAAACGGGGAGGTGTAATCATGCTTAGAACATATCAGCCCAAGAAAAGACAGAGAGCGAAAGTACACGGCTTCCGCAAGAGAATGAGCACTGCCAACGGCAGAAAGGTGCTTGCAAGAAGAAGAGCTGCAGGCAGAGCAAGACTCTCTCACTAATCGGTTTCGGTAACTCAATATGCGCTTTACTCCCATAACACGAAACAACAGGTTTTTGTGGCTTTATCGCAAGGGTAAAAGCCGTGTATCACCTTTTATCGTGATATACGCCGCAAAAAACCGCACCAAAACGGTTCGCATTGGCATAACCGCAGGCAAAAAGCTCGGTTCCGCCGTTGTAAGAAATCGCTCCAAAAGGGTTATTCGGGAGGCGGTATATCCGCTTTATGGGCGTTTGCTCCCCTCATACGATTATATTTTCGTTGCAAGAAGCAAAACAGCCCGTATGAAATCGCACGAGCTTAAAAGGGTAATCGAAAAAATGCTTTCGGAGGGCGGTCTTCTTGAAAAAGATAATGCTGTTTCTCCTTAAGGGCTATAAAAAATTCATATCGCCGCTTCTTCCGCCCAGTTGCAGGTTTGTACCGACCTGCTCGGAATACGCCATGGAGGCTATTAGCCGTTATGGTGTGTTAAGGGGCGGATTTTTGGCTTTTTGGCGCATTTTACGTTGCAATCCCTTTTGCAAAAGCGGTTTTGATCCCGTGCCCGATTTAGAGCCCATCTTCAAAAAGAAAAAGAAAAAATAATTAAGAAAGGAAAAAATTATGAGCATTATAGCAATACCTTTTGCCTATATAATGAAGTTCCTCTATTCTCTTTTGAGCAATTACGGACTTTGTCTTATAGTTTTTACCGTTATTGTCAAGCTTTTACTTCTTCCGCTTGGCGTTAAGCAGCAGAAGAATATGATGAAGCAGGCAATAATCGCTCCCAAAATGAACAAAATTAAGGAGCAGTTTGCAAACGATCCCAGAAGACAGCAGGAGGAAATGCAGCGCCTTCAGGCTGAAAGCGGCTTCTCTCCCATGGCAGGCTGTCTTCCCCTTCTCATTCAGCTTCCCATCATTATGGGTCTTTACTCAGTTATCCGTCAGCCCCTTACCTACATTTTCGGCTTCCACGCCGCAAACAGCGGTAAGCTTGCTGAGGCTCTCGGTTGGGCGGCAGACCGCGTTCAGAACGCCGCAAACCTTCAGATCGAGCTTCTTTCCGAAATCAACAAGCTCGGCGAGGCAGTTCCCAACGCCGTAAAGGATATTTTCGCAGCCTACGGCAAAACCGTTGCCGACTATTCCTTTGATAATACCATTTTGGGTATTGATCTCGGCGGCACCCCCTCGCTTTCGAATCCCAGCCTTCTTTGGCTTATTCCCCTCTTTGCTCTTGCAGGCGCATTTTTGCAGTCGTTTATCTCGCAGAAATTCACCCTCAGAGCTTCAAAGACCCGTTCTTCTACCATTATGGCTTACTCCACCTGCATAATCTCCCTTATCTTCACCTTTACTCTTCCCGCAGCTATCGGCTTCTATTGGGGTCTTTCCTCTTTCCTCGGCTGCATTCAGACCTATTTCCTTGGCAAGAAATACGATCCCAACAAATATCTTGAGGAAATTGAAGAGCAGAAGAGAAGCGAAAAGGAACAGGCTAAAATTGACAAAAAGCTTCGCCGTCTTGAAAGGCTTAAAGAGATTCAGGCAGAGCAGGAAGCAATTAAAGCAAAATACAGGAAGAAATAAGCGAAAGGAAAAGATTTATGCTTTGTGAATATATTGCAAAGGGCAAAACCATTGAGGAAGCAGTTGCAAACGGTCTTGAAAAAATAGGCCTTGAGCGCGACGACGTTTCCATTGAGGTTTTGGAAACCCCCGAAAAGGGCTTTTTCGGAATCGGTGCTTCGCCCGCGGTTGTAAAGCTTTCCTACGATGGCATTGCACCCGTTATCCCCGAGGCTCCCGCCGCACCCGAAAAGGTTGAGAAAAAAGCAGAAAAGAAAGCCGAAAAGGCTGAAAAGAAGGCTGAAAAAGCCGATAAAAAGTCTCCTAAAAACAAAAAAGAGTTCAAGAAGGCAGAAAGCAGCGTTGAATTTATTTCCGACGTAATCAAGCTTATGGGCTACGATGAGCTTAACGTTGAAAGCGCCGTAAGCGAGGAAGGTCTTGACATCACCGTAGGCGGTGACGAGGCAGGCGCTCTTATCGGTCACAGAGGCGAAACCTTAAACGCACTCCAGTATCTCGTAAGCCTTTTTGAAAACAAGGAAAACGAGGACTACTCCAAGATAAACCTTGACATTCTCGGTTACAGAGAAAAGAGAAAGGTGACTCTTGAAAAGCTTGCAAGAAGAATGGCAATCACCGCAGTCAAGAGCCACAGAAACATCTATCTTGACCCCATGCCCAACTACGAGCGCAAGATAATCCACGCCGCACTCCAGGACTTCAACGGCGTTTCCACCTACTCCACCGGCGTTGAACCCGCAAGAAAGGTCGTTATTGCATACAACGGCAACAAGGGCAAGCATCACGGCAAAAAGGGTGGCCACGGCGGCTACAAGAACAACGGTTCAAAAGCAGAAAGCGCCGAAAATCCCGCAAACGAATAATTGAAAATCCCGCCTTTTGGCGGGATTTTTTGTCATCTTGCACAAATTCCACCATTCGGTTTTGTGCATATTGCCGATTTTTTTTATAGGCGCAAAATTGCCGTTGACAAAGGCAAAAATCAGTAGTAAAATAAAATTATAATAAGATTTGAAAGGAGCAACTGATTTTTATGAAAAACGATTCCGCCGACAAGGTACCGCTTTATTGCAATGCACCGCCACATAACCCGAAAAAGGACTGCACCGATAAGCTTCCTCTAAAATGGGCACCGCCGTATAAGCTTGTTCAGTTTGCCCTGATCCTTCTTTGCTTCTTCGCAGTTATCTTTGCCGTGCGCATCATTGCAATAGAACACGCGCAAGACAAATACGAATCTCCGGAAAACTTTGAAGTTGTTTCAATCGTGGAATCAACAACTCTTGAAGGAAACCGTTACGTAACCATCACCTTGGAGCATTGCTACCACGATAAAATTACAAAAAAAATTACAAGCACCGTAGATAACGACAAGCAGCTTCGCTTCGTTATCGACAGCTCAAAGTATGAGAAAAACGTCGATATTACCTATCCGCTTGGCGATGAGAGCTTCACCGTAACCATTTACGGCGAAGGCGACCCGATTTGTATTTACACTTATACGCCGGATTCCCAAGAATAAAAAAATCCCCGAAAATTCGGGGATTTTTTTATTCCGGTCTTTCCATCAATGCGGTTTTAACAGAGCTTACGTCGGTAATTCCGTGCATAAAGCCGTCAAGCGCAGTGCTTGAAATATCGCCACCGATTATCTTTCCGTTATAAACGATCAGATTTGCAATTACGCTTTTTTCGGCGGAGTCGGGGTAGTTAAGCACCTCGTAGGAAAACCGCTTTACCGTTTTTCCCTTAAACGCCTCAAGGTTCATTCCCACGCTTTTTTGAATGTTGTTGTACTCCGTGTAAACCGCGTCAAACTCCAAAGGCACCGCAATCTCCTTTATTTCAACGGGGTTTGCGGTTATTTCCCACCCTTTTTCGGTAAGAAAGGTTATTCGCTCCTCGTTTGTAACTCCCGCCATGCTTTTAACCGTTTCGGTTGTCCGTTTTGCCGAGTCGGCAATCGCGGTGGAGGTAATTAACACCGCAACTATGCAAAATAACGCAAGGCTTATCTTTGCTTTTGTCATTTTAAATGAAAAAACGACCATAACATCACCCTTCAATCTGTTTTACTTAAATATATTTGCCGTTTTAAAAAATATTCCGTTAAAATAATTTTAATCACCCGAATCAGCCTGCCTTCATAATATGGATTGAGGGTTAAATCCCTATTGAATTTTAAAAACTTCAAGGAGGACAAAAATATGGCTGATACCAGATATAATTCGGGAAACGCCAGAGAGTCGGTTTGCGTTAATTCCGCAAGAATTTACGATTGCTGTAAGGACAAGGATTGCTTTGAGGACGTAAGAGTCTATCTCACAAGGGTAGGTCAAAGCGTTGCCGACAGAGCAATTAACATCAAAGCGAAATCTGCCGAGGTCATTTGGGTTTACATTGACGTCGAGGAAGTTCCCTTTAACGACGGTTATTACACTGTTGATCTCAAATACTTTTTCCGCGTTTCCTTCGACGCCTTCTGCGGCGTAGGGCGTCCCACACAGATCGAGGGCCTTTGCGTAGCCGATAAAAAATGCATTCTCTACGGTTCCACCGGAAATGCCCGCATCTTCTCTTCTCTTGCAACTCCCGGAGAATATGATTTTCAGTATCCCGAAAAGACAAATCTTCCCAAAGCCGTGGTTGAGGCAGTTGACCCCCTTGCACTTGCAACAAAGGTAATTGACCCCTGTGACAACTGTTGCTGCTGCGAGTGCGACGTTCACACCTTACCCGCCTTTATCTGCAACTGCTTTGACGACGAGTTAGTTGACAGCTGTGAGAAAAACAAGCTTCTTGTTACCCTCGGACTTTTCTCAATGGTAAGACTTGAGCGCGAGGTGCAGATGCTTATTCCCGCCTACGATTTCTGCGTGCCCTGCAAGGAATGTCCCGGCACCGACAAGGAGCCCTGCGAGCTTTTCAAGCGGCTCAAATTCCCCACCGAGGAATTTTTCCCGCCCCTTAAAAACACGGCGCTCTTTACCGACGGAAGCGGCGCAGGCTGCTGCAACAAAAACGGAAACAGAGCAAGATAACGAAAAAAGATCCCCATCTTAACGATGGGGATCTTTTATATGTTAATATTTATAAGCGACGGTTGCATTTTTTCAAAAATACTCTTTTCAAATAAGAAAAAATGTGTTAAAATATATACTGGATATATAGGTATGATATGGCAGGTATATATTTTTGAAGGGAGCTTATATATGAAAAAGGTAAAAATAACCGAAACGGTGCTGCGCGACGCCAATCAGTCGCTTATTGCAACCCGTCTTTCTTTTAACGATTACGAAAAAGTCCTTTCCGATATAGATAAGGTTGGCTTTTACTCCGTTGAATGCTGGGGAGGTGCCACCTTCGACAGCTGTTTGCGTTTTCTTGACGAAGACCCGTGGGAAAGATTAAAGCGTCTTCGCAAGGCTCTTCCCAACACAAAGCTTCAGATGCTTCTTCGCGGTCAGAACCTTTTGGGCTACAAGCATTATCCCGATGACATCGTGAGAATGTTTGTAAAAAAATCGGTTCTGAACGGAATTGACGTTATAAGAATTTTTGACGCCTTAAACGATCTTCGCAATATCGAGGTTGCAGTTGATGAAACCCTCAAATGCGGCGCCGAGGCACAGGGCACCATTTCCTACACGGTAAGCCCCATTCACGATCTTGAAAGCTACGTAAGACTTGGCAAGCAGCTTGAAAATATGGGTGTGCAGTCGATAAACATCAAGGATATGGCAGGCATTATGGGCCCCAAAGAGGCTTACGACCTCGTTAAAGCCCTCAAAGAAACCGTCAACCTTCCCATTTCGCTTCACACCCACTCCACTACGGGACTTGCACCTCTTACCTATCTGAAGGCAATAGAGGCAGGGTGCGATATTATCGACACCGCAATTTCCTCCTTCTCAGGCGGCACCTCGCAGCCTGCAACCGAATCGATGGTATATTCTCTCAATCAGCTCGGCTACGATACCGGCATTGAGCTAAAAGAGCTTAAAGTAATAAACGATTTCTTCAAGCCAGTTAAGGAGCGCTTCTTAAAGGAAGGAACCTTAAACCCCTACGTTCTTTCAACCGATACCGACGCCTTAAACTATCAGATTCCCGGCGGAATGCTTTCTAACCTCGTTTCACAGCTTACCCAGATGAATCAGCTTGATAAGCTTCAGGCTGTTCTTGAAGAAACCCCCAAGGTAAGAAAGGATCTCGGTTATCCCCCCTTGGTAACTCCCATGAGTCAGATGGTCGGCGTTCAGGCAACCACAAACGTCTTGCTCGGCGAGCGCTACAAAAACGTTTCAAAAGAGGTTATCGCCTACATCAAGGGCGAATACGGAAAAGCCCCCGGCGAAATAGACAAGGAGCTTTCGAAGAAGATATTGGGTGATACCGAGCCGGTTACCTGCCGTTTTGCCGACACCCTTGAGCCTGCCTTTGAAAAGATGAAGGCGGAGATCGGCTCTCTTGCCGAAAGCGACGAGGACGTGCTTTCCTACGTTGCTTTTCCGCAGGTTGCAAAGAAATTCCTTGAAAAAAGAGCTGAAAAGAAGGCAAATACCGTTACCTACTCCATAAGAAAGGTTGAGGATTGATGACAGCCACAGCTTTTACGGTCTTTACTGCTAAATTAACCGTTGCAGACGGCCTTTATATGAGCATTCTCGGAATATCTCTCGTTTTCGTTGTTCTGGCATTTCTTGCCTTCTTTATCTGGCTTCTCGGAAAAGCGGTAAACGGCACCGTTTCAAAGAAAACGGCGGCGCCCAAAAGCACGCCCGCACCTGCACCTGTCGCACCTGCCGTGCCCACAGTTGTTTTAAACGACGTTTCCGAAAAAGACGCGGCAATTATAATGGCAATCGTTGCAAGCAACACGGGAATTCCGCTTGAAAGGCTTGATTTCAAGTCAATAAGCCTTATTAAAGAGTAAAGGAAGAAGAAAGATGAAATATATAGTAACCTTAAACGGAAAAAATTACGAGGTAATCGTTGACGAATGTGAGGCAAGAGTTGTTTCGGTAAGCGACGCGGCAGCCGCGCCCGCACCTGCTCCCACGCCCGCTCCCGTAGCCGCGGCAACACCTGCCGCACCCGCAACACCCGCCGCATCTGCCGATGCGGTAAGCTGCCCCATGCCCGGTACCGTCTACGCAATAAAGAAAAAGGTTGGCGACACCGTTAAAAAAGGCGAGGCGGTTTTGGTTTTGGAGGCAATGAAGATGGAAAACGACATTCCTTCTGCCGCAGACGGCGTTGTAAAGGCAATTTACGTTTCCGAAGGCCAGGCAGTTTCCACCGGCGACGCTCTTTTCCTTATCGGTTAAGGAGGAAAACAGATGAACGTGTTTGAAATTCTGAAAAGCCTTGTAATGGAATCGGGCTTTGCGGAAATCATTAAAAATATGGCAAACCCCGAGCTTGACTGGATAGGAAGATTCGGCACTCCCATAATGATCCTCCTTTCCTTCGTGCTTATGTATCTTGCCATTGTCAAAAAATTCGAGCCGCTTTTGCTTTTGCCCATTGCGGTTGGAATGCTTCTTTGCAACTTCCCTCTTACGGGAATTGTCGACGAGGCGGCGGGCGGTCTTATCTATTACCTCTCGCTTGGCGTAAAATATGCAATTTATCCTTCTATAATATTTATGGGCATCGGTGCAATGACCGATTTTGCACCTCTTATTGCAAACCCCAAAAGCTTTTTGCTCGGTGCCGCGGCACAGCTTGGCATTTATTTTGCTTTCCTTCTTGCAATAGTTTTGGGCTTTGACGGCAACGTTGCCGCCGCTATTGCAATAATCGGCGGAGCCGACGGTCCCACCGCTATATTCCTTTCAACAAAAATCGCGCCCACCTACACCTCAACTATAGCAATAGCCGCCTATTCCTACATGGCGCTTATCCCCCTTATTCAGCCTCCCGTTATGCGTCTTCTTACCACCAAAAAGGAGCGCAAAATAAAAATGGGTCAGCTTCGCACCGTTTCAAAAACGGAAAAGATAATCTTCCCCATTGCCGTAACGGTAATTACCGTTCTTATGCTCCCCTCCGTTGCTCCTCTTATAGGAATGTTTATGTTTGGCAATCTTATGAAGGAATGCGGCGTTACCGAGCGTGTTTCCAAAACGGCGCAAAACGAGCTTTTGAACATCGTTACTATTCTTCTCGGAATTTCGGTTGGCGCAAAGACCGTTGCAAAGGACTTTTTACAGCTTGATACCATTCTTATTATAATGCTCGGACTTTTCGCCTTCGTATTCTCAACCGCAGGCGGCGTTCTTTTAGGCAAGCTTATGTGCTTCCTTTCAAAGGGAAAGATAAATCCCCTTATTGGCTCCGCGGGCGTTTCCGCAGTTCCCATGGCGGCGCGTGTTTCACAGCTTGAAGGTCAGAAGGCAGACCCCTCAAACCACCTTCTTATGCACGCAATGGGCCCCAACGTTGCCGGAGTCATAGGCTCGGCGGTTGCGGCGGGAATTATGCTTGCAATATTCAAATAACTAAAAAAGAGGTAACGCAGGTTACCTCTTTTTTTATAAAATATTTTCCAAATAAGGTATTTCGGCATCGTGCATTAACGAAAGCGACTGTCTTGCAACCTCAAGCTCGGCAAAAAACTGCTCCTTCGTTTCCTCGTTGCAAAGGGCAATGAGCCTGTTTGACGAAAATATTATATCGTCAACCTCATCGTGAGTTACAACAGCGTATAAATAGCCCTCAATAGCCTCAAGCTCTCTGCAAAAGGCTTCGATTTCCTTTACCGATGCCTCAAAATCGCCGTTTTTTGCATATTCGGTTGCCGAAACCAGAATGGCATCAAGCTTTTTTGAGCTGTTTGTTACAAAAAAGAGATTGCACACCACAAAGGTTAAGACCGCAATCAATATTATCAGAGGTATAAGAATATTTCTCATTTCAGCTCTCCTTTTTTACAACGTAATAATCGTTTTTGCCCTTAAAGGTCATATAAAAAATCTCCTTTTCGGAACGGTATCCCCTTTTTTCAAGAAGCTCCTTTAAGCTTTTCCTTGTAAGCCCCGCGCCCTGCATTCCTTCCTTTTGGAGCTTACCGTCGGAGATAATAACAAGCGGGACCTCTCTTTTCTTTGGCTTTTTTTCAAGGTTATCGTGACAAAGCGGCTCGTACTCCTCTTTTAAGACAATGCTCATCTGCCCGTTCGTTTCCATTACCGCCTCCGAAACCTTTTCAATATCAAAGCTCCCGAGAATGCGAAGCTCCTCTGTAAGCTCGTCGATTGAGAGCTTTATTTTTTTCATATTCTGCTGGTTTATAACCCCGTTTTCAATAATCGGCATGGGGCTCCCGTTCATTATTTTTCTAAGCGTTATGCTTTTTAGCGTTATTAAAGAAACAAAAAATTCAAGGGCAACGAGAACGAAAATAGGAATAACTCCCGAAAGAAGCGGCTTTTGCATATCCTCCATTGGCAAAACCGCAAGCTCCGAAAGCATAAGGGTAATAACAAGCTCGGTGGGCGAAAGCTGGCCTATCTGCCGCTTACCCGTAAGCCTTATTGCCAATGCGATTATTATATAAAGTACTACCGTGCGTATAACCGAAACTGCCATTTTTATTACCTCCGCCGTTATTTTACTACGGAGAGTATAAAATATACAAAAAAGCAACGGGCGTTTACCCGTTGCTTTGATTTTTTATTTAAGATATTCCCAGACCTTATAAACGTCGCCTGCGCCGACGGTGAGAATTACCGTTTTGCCCTTTATTTTCGCCTTTGCCTTTGCCGCCGCCGCCTCAAAGGTGTCTGCCGTTTCGGCACCTGGGACAAGCGCCGCAATATCCTTTGACGAAACGTTGTAGATATCCTTTTCACGCGCGGCAAATATAGGTAAAATTATTGCGTGATCGGCAAGCGTTAAGCTTTCGGCAAATTTATCAAGAAGTGCCGCCGTTCTCGTGTAGGTGTGAGATTGGAAAACGGCAATTACCGTATCGTAGCCTCCCGCGCGTGCCATTTTCAGGGTGGCGTTAAGCTCGGTGGGATGGTGTGCGAAATCATCAATTACCGTGAGGTTATCCTTTTTGAAAACAAGCTCGTAACGGCGCTTTGGCGAAATGAAATCGCCCACGCACTCCGCCGCCGCCTTCAAATCAAGCCCAAAGCCGTAAATTACGCCAAACGCCGCAAGCGAATCAAGCACGTTGTGCTCGCCGCCAACCGAAAGATTTACCCTTATCGGCTCGTTGTTTTTTATACAGAGAGTATAGCTTGCGCCACCGTCGCCTATATTCATATCCTTTGCGTAAACGTCGCAATCGGGCGTAAAGCCAAAGGTTACGGGATTTTTGAATTTATTCTCTTTAAGAAGCTTTCTTACAGCGGCGTCCTCGTTGTTCACAACGGTAAATCCGCCATCTCTTACGTTTGCGGCAAATGAGGCAAACGAGCCCTCAAGCTGCTCAAAGCTCTTGAAATAGTCGGGATGGTCAAGCTCAATATTCAAAATTACCGCGCAAGAAGGGCGGAAATTCAAAAAGGCATCGTAATATTCGCAGGCCTCGTAGACGAAATAATCGCTTTTACCCAAAACGAAGTTTGAGTCGGTGCACTGCATCTTGCCGCCTACCATAACGGTCGGGTCAAGCCCCATTGAGAGAAATACGGTAGAAATAAGAGAGGTGGTGGTGGTTTTTCCGTGAGTGCCCGAAACGGCAACCGTTTTTTTGTAAAGGTCGCCAATCATTCCCAAAAGCTCTGCTCGTTCAAGGATTTTAAGACCCTTTTCCTTTGCAAAGACAAGCTCGGGATTTTCGTTGCCAACAGCTCTTGTGTAGATAACCGTTTGTGCATTTCCCACATTTTTTTCACTATGTCCGATAAAAGTTTTGATATTTTCTTGATTTTTGAATAAATATGTGGTATCATTATTATCGGACCCGGATATCATGTGACCGTTCTCGGCGAGAAATAACGCCAGAGCGCTCATTGACGCACCGCCGATCCCTATGAAATGAATTTTGTCAGACAACTCAATGTTGAACATTAGCCGGCACCTCTTTTTTTACTTTCTCTATATATTATATTGCAAAACAGAGAAAAAGTAAACATCCCAAGCAAAAAAAATGCGCTTTTTGAGGTGACCAACCAAATGAACGTTACGGACGTTAAAATCCGCAAGTTAAGTGTTGATGATAAAATGAAGGCTATAGTCTCAGTTACTATCGACAACGAGCTTGCTATTCACGACTTGAAAATTATTAAGGGTCAGGACCGCTTCTTTATTGCTATGCCCAGCAGAAAGACTCCTGACGGACGCTATGTTGACATTGTGCATCCCATTTCTAAAGATCTCAGAGATAAGCTTGAGGAAGCAGTCCTTAAGGCTTATGAAGAAGCTTTATCATCATCTATCGATAGCGCAAATGATCCTATCGATTCTGCCGCGGACGTAAAATAAATCCGATGCCGTGCTAATTTCAGCGTTGTGCCTGATCGGATCGCCGCAGTTTCCGTGTCTTTTAATTCGTCTAACTATATATTAACTCATCAAACTCTGCAAAGCGCCGTCTTTGTAGGGGTAGCTTGCTATTATCTTTTTTTAAATCAGTTCATTTTAAGTCAAAAAGGCTTTTGATGATATATTTCTCCGTTTTCGGAGTTTGCCATAAGGCATTTTGCTATTTATATTTATTTTATTCTATTTTAAGGAGTGACAGAAAGTATGGATCCTATTTTGGCGATAGTTTTAATAATCGCCGCAGCTTTTTTAGCATTATTTATCGGCGTTGTTGTCGGTATTCAATACAGAAAAAAGGTTGCCGAATCAAAGAAAGGTCTTGCAGAGGACGAAGCTAAAAGAATCATCAACGAGGCTATTAAGCTTGCCGAAAGCAAGAAAAAGGAATCTCTTATCGAGGCAAAGGAAGAAATTTTAAAATCCCGTCAGGAAGCCGACAGAGAGATAAAGGAGCGCAGAAGTGAGCTTCAGCGCCAGGAAAGCTGGGTGCAGAAAAAGGAAGAGCAGATCGACAAGCGCGCCGAGCAGATGGACGCAAAGGAAGCCGTTTTGCAAAACAAAATCAAGGAAAACGAGGCACTTTCACTCGAGCTTGCAGATATCAAAAAGAGCCAGCTCGGTATGCTTGAAAAAATCAGCGGTCTTACCGTTGAGCAGGCAAAGCAGCAGCTTCTTGTAAGCCTCGAAAGCGAGATCAGACACGAGTCTGCCGTTATTATCAAAAACGTTGAGCAGGAAACCAAGGATAATTCCGAAAAGCTCGCAAGAGAAATCATTACCACCGCAATCCAGCGCGTTGCCTCCGACCACGTTTCAGAGGCCACCGTTTCGGTTGTTTCCCTTCCCAACGATGAAATGAAGGGCAGAATCATAGGCAGAGAAGGAAGAAATATCCGCACCATCGAGCAAATGACGGGTGTTGACCTTATTATCGACGATACTCCCGAGGCAATTACCATTTCAAGCTTTGACCCCGTAAGAAAGGAAATTGCACGCCTTACTCTTGAAAGACTCGTTGTTGACGGACGTATTCACCCCGCAAGAATTGAAGAAACTGTTGAAAAATGCCGCCGCGACGTCGAGGCTTCGATCAAGCAGGCAGGCGAATCGGCAGTATTTGAGGCAGGAATTCACGGAATTCACCCCGAGCTTATCAAAATACTCGGCAGACTTAAATACCGCACCAGCTACGGTCAGAATGTTTTGGACCACTCTCTTGAGGTTGCATACATCGCAGCTATGATGGCCTCCGAGCTCGGACTCGATCCCGCACAGGCAAAGCGCGCAGGTCTTTTGCACGATATAGGCAAAGCGCTTGACAGTGAAATCGAGGGCTCACATATCGAGATCGGTGTTGAAACCGCAAAGAAATACAAGGAATCGAACGATATCGTTCACGCAATACACGCCCACCACGGCGACGTTGAAGCAAAAACCATCACCGCTTGCCTCGTTCAGGCAGCCGATGCAGTTTCCGCTGCACGTCCCGGCGCAAGACGTGAGAACATCGAGTCTTACATCAAGCGTCTTGAAAAGCTTGAGGAGCTTGCAAACTCCTTTAACGGCGTTGACAAGTGCTTTGCAATTCAGGCAGGCAGAGAGATACGCGTTATGGTTAAGCCCGAGGTCGTTAAGGACGATGAGCTTGTGCTTCTTGCCCGCGAGATGGCAAAGAAGATCGAAAACGAGCTTGATTATCCCGGTCAGATAAAATTAAATCTTGTCCGCGAATCCCGTGCGGTCGATTTTGCAAAATAATATTTATGCCGCAGTTTTATCGCTGCGGCATATTTTATAAGAGGTAAAAATTATGGAAAAGCTTTCTCTTATTATTCCCTGTTATAACGAGGAGCAGGTGCTTCCCATTTTATATGAAGAGCTTAAAAGAGTGGCACTTGAAATGAAGGATAACGATTTTGAGTTTATCTTTGTAAACGACGGTAGCCGTGACAACACCCTTTTGGTAATAAAGAGCTTTTTAGAGGATCCCCGCGTTAAATACGTTTCTTTTTCAAGAAATTTCGGCAAGGAATCGGCAATGCTTGCAGGACTTGACGCCGCAAGCGGCGACTACGTTGCGTTTATGGACGCAGATATGCAGGATCCGCCCTCGCTTCTTCCCAAAATGCTTAAGGAGATAACCGAAAACAATGCCGATTCGGTTGCCACAAGGCGTGTTTCCCGCAAGGGCGAGCCTCCCGTAAGAAGCTTTTTTGCAAATCTGTTTTATAAGATACTTAACAAGTCAAGCGGCCTTAACGTTATGAGCGGCTCAAGAGATTTCCGTCTGATGAAAAAGGAAATGGCTTTTGCCCTTCGCAATCTTCCCGAATCCGACCGTTTTTCAAAGGGTCTTTTCGAGTGGGTTGGCTTTAAAACGGTGTGGCTTGAATATGAAAACGTCGAGCGCGCCGCAGGCATTACCAAGTGGTCCTTCTGGAAGCTTTTCAAATACGCCGTTACAGGTATAATCTCATTTACCACCGCACCCCTTAAAATAGCCTCTTTTATAGGCTTTCTTACCCTTGGCGCTGCGGCGGTGTGGACAATCGTTGATATTATCCGCGCTTACCTTTACGGAAGCTGGATAGTTAATTTCGACCCCGTTATAATTGCAATTCTTGCAGTCGGCGGCGTTATTATGATACTTCTTGGAATAATCGGTCAGTACCTTTCGCAGATATTCAAAGAGGTAAAGGGCAGACCCGAATATATCGTAAAGGAATCAAACGTTTCGAAGAAGTAAATTAAAAGAGCACTGAAAAAGGCTACTTCTCATAAGGATGTTTTGAATATCCTATGAAATAAGCCGATTGACGAGTGCAAAAAAGACGACAGAATAGCGTAACAGCTATCCTGTCGTCTTTCTTTGGTTATAAAAATACTAACCTTATATTCTGTAGATACGTATGCATATAATCTACCGATATAACGAGCTGACAATTCAATAAATTTTGCAGCGTAAATATGATTTGGAATATCCATTGTATCGTATATCAGCATTCATAGTGAATACAACGCTGAAATATTTACAAGTAAATGATCTATAGAAAAGTTATTCACTATACTTATCCGCCTGCAGTTTGAACAGATACGCATACTTCCCATTCAATTTCATTAAATCGCGGTGCGTTCCTTGTTCTGCAATATGACACCCATCCAATACAATAATCCGATCACAGGCAGTTACGTTAGATAACCGGTGGGAAATGAGTATAGCACCTTTATTTTTCCA
>JAZRNU010000077.1:0-15635 GCA_045648325.1 Eubacteriales bacterium
AATAAAGAAGATAAAGGCAGTGCTTTCAAAGCGGCTTTCCTACAAGCGCTATTACCACTCGCTCGGTGTTATGAATACGGCGGCGGAGCTTGCCGCCTGCTACGGCGAGGATATTGAAAAGGCGCGGCTTGCGGGCATACTTCACGACTGCACCAAGGAATTGAGCGCGGCAGAGCACTATGAGATAATAAAAAAATACGGCATAGAAATTCCCGAGGACGAAATAACGGTTGAAAAGCTTTTACATTCGAGAACGGGCGCCGTAATGGCAAGGGAAGAATTCGGTGTAACCGATAAAGAGGTGCTTTCGGCAATAAGCTGCCACACCGCAGGCAAGGAGAATATGACAGGGTTTGAAAAAATACTCTTTCTTGCCGATTTTATAGATCCCTCGCGTGATTATCGGGGCGTTGAGGCAATAAGGAAAAAGGCCTTTAAGGATATTGACGAGGCGATTCTGGATTGCACCTCGTTTACGGTAAAGGATCTTGCAAAAAGAAATAAAACAATAGCCGTAAACACGGTTTTATGCTATAACTCAACTGTAAAGACAATAATGCTTAAAAAACGGATAAAGGAAAAGGAGAAAATAAAATGAACGATATTTTTGAAGCGGTAAAAATCGCGGTCAATGCGCTTGACAGCAAAAAAGCAGACGATATCAAGGTTATAAAAACGGCGGGAATCACCGAGCTTGCAGAATATATTATAATCTGCACCGGCTCCTCCTCCACCAAAATAAAAACCCTTGCCGATATTGCAGAGGTAACGTTGGCGGAAAACGGCGAGGAGGTCCTTCACAGAGAGGGATATATGGAGGGCAACTGGGTGCTTCTTGACTACGGCGCATTCATAATCAACGTTTTCAACAGCAAAACAAGAGAATTTTACGCCCTTGAGCAGCTTTGGCAAAATGGCGAAGAAATAGACGTAAGCGAAATTATTACCCCCGCGGAATAAGAAAAGGAGATAAAGAAAGTGAAATACGAATACAGCGAAATTGAAAAGAAATGGCAAAAATATTGGGAAGAAAACGAAAGCTTTGCGGCAAGTAACGATTACAGCAAGCCTAAATTCTACCCCTTGGTTGAATTTCCTTATCCCTCGGGTGCCGGTCTTCACGTTGGTCACCCCCGTTCCTACACCGCGCTTGACATAATTGCAAGAAAGAAGCGCCTTGCAGGCTACAACGTGCTTTACGCAATGGGCTGGGACGCTTTTGGTCTTCCCGCAGAAAACTATGCAATTAAAAATCAGGTTCACCCCAAAACGATAACCGAGAAAAATATCAATCGCTTCCGTGATCAGCTCAAATCGCTCGGCCTTTCCTTTGACTGGTCAAGAGAGGAAAATACCACCGACCCTAACTACTACAAGTGGACACAGTGGATATTCTTGAAGCTCTTTGAAAAGGGCCTTGCCTACAAAAAAGAGATGGCTGTTAACTGGTGCACCTCCTGTAAATGCGTGCTTGCAAACGAAGAGGTTGTTGACGGCGTTTGCGAGCGTTGCGGCAGCGAGGTCGTAAGAAAGGTAAAGGAGCAGTGGATGCTCAAAATTACCGCCTACGCAGAGCGTCTTATCGACGATCTTGACGACGTAAACTACATACCCCGCGTTAAGACCCAGCAGAAAAACTGGATCGGTCGCTCAACCGGCGCAGAGGTCAGATTTGAAACCTCGGCAGGTAAGGAGCTTACCGTTTACACCACAAGACCCGATACCCTCTTTGGCGCAACCTATATGGTTATCTCGCCCGAGCACCCCTTGATAGACGAATACAAGGATATTATTGAAAACTACGAGGATTGCATTGCATACCGCGAGGCGGCTGCAAAGAAATCCGATTTCGAGCGCACCGAGCTTCAGAAGGAAAAGACCGGCGTTTGCATTAAGGGAATTACCGCAAAAAATCCCGTAAACGATAAGATGATTCCTATCTACATTTCCGACTACGTTCTTATGAGCTACGGCACCGGCGCAATTATGGCTGTTCCCGCACACGATGAGCGTGACTATGCCTTTGCAAAGGTATTTAACCTTCCCGTAATCGAGGTCGTTAAGGGCGGAGATATTGAGAAGGAAGCCTTTACGGACATTGAAAGCGGCGAAATGGTAAACAGCGGAATGCTTGACGGTCTTACCGTTTCCGAGGCAAAGGTAAAGATAATCGATTGGCTTAAGGAAAACGGCAAGGGCGAGGCAAAGGTAAACTACAAGCTTCGTGACTGGGTATTTTCACGTCAGCGTTATTGGGGCGAGCCCATTCCGCTCGTTCACTGCGACGATTGCGGCTGGGTTGCAATTCCTGAAAGTGAGCTTCCCTTAACGTTGCCCGACGTTGAAAAATACGAGCCCACCGATAACGGCGAATCCCCCTTGGCAAAGATTGAAAGCTTTGTAAACACCACCTGCCCCAAATGTGGAAAACCCGCCAAGAGAGAAACCGACATTATGCCCCAGTGGGCAGGCTCCTCGTGGTATTTCCTCCGCTATTGCGATCCGCACAACGATAAGGAGATTGCCTCCAAGGAAGCCCTTAACTACTGGACTCCCGTTGACTGGTACAACGGCGGTATGGAGCACACCACTCTCCATCTCCTTTATTCGAGATTCTGGCATAAGTTCCTTTACGATATCGGCGTTGTTCCCACCGCGGAGCCTTACGCAAAGAGAACCAGCCACGGTATGATACTCGGCGAAAACGGCGCAAAGATGAGTAAATCGTTAGGAAACGTTGTAAACCCCGACGATATCGTAAGAGATTACGGCGCCGACACCATGCGTCTTTACGAGATGTTTATAGGCGACTTTGAAAAGACCGCTCCCTGGTCCACCTCCTCGATAAAGGGCTGCAAGAGATTTTTGGAAAAGGTTTTGGGTCTTATAGACATTGCAACTCTTGATAAGGCAGACGATGAAACCGAAAGAGAGCTTCATCGCACCATCAAGAAGGTATCTGACGATATCGAGCAGATGAAATTTAACACCGGCATTGCGGCGATGATGAGCTTTGTAAACTTTGCTTCCGATAAGGGCGGCCTTACAAAGGAAGAGCTTAAGACCTTTGTTTTGCTCCTTAATCCCTTTGCTCCTCACCTTACCGAGGAAATGTGGGAGCTTCTTGGCGAGAAAAAGCCCATTTGCGAAATCGGCGTATGGCCCGAATTCGATGAGAGCAAGCTCGTTGACACCACGAAGATAATTCCCATTCAGGTAAACGGCAAGCTTCGCGGCACCGTTAAGGTTGCGGTAGGTCTTTCTGAGGAAGCCGTTTTGGAGGAAGCCAAGAAGGACGAAAAGGTTGCCGCCGCGCTTGAAGGCAAATCAATCGTTAAGGTAATTTACATTAAAGATAAAATGCTCAACGTTGTTGTTAAATAAAGTAAGGCTTGAAAGAGGTTAAAATATGAAAGACATAAAACCCATGGGTTTAAACGAAATAAGAGAAAAATATCTCGCATTCTTTGAGAGAAAGGGCCATCTCCGCGAAAAAAGCGCATCGCTTATTCCCGATGGCGACAAGGGCCTTTTGCTCATTAACGCAGGTATGGCTCCCCTTAAAAAATATTTCACCGGCGAGGCAACCCCTCCCTCGGTGAGAATGACCACCTGCCAGAAATGTATCCGCGTTCTCGATATTGAGCGCGTTGGTAAAACAAGCCGTCACGGCACGTTCTTTGAAATGCTCGGAAACTTCTCCTTTGGCGATTACTTCAAGCACGAGGTTTGCGCATGGGCTTGGGAATTCCTTACCACCGACCTTGAACTTCCCACCGAGCGTCTTTACGTTTCGGTTTATCACGAGGACGACGAGGCATACGACATCTGGACCAAGGAGGTTGGCGTTGACCCCTCTCACATGGTTCGCCTCGGCAAGGCAGATAACTTCTGGGAAATAGGCGCAGGCCCCTGCGGTCCCTGCACCGAGATTTATTTCGACAGAGGCGAGGAATTTTCCTGCGGAAGCGAAAACTGCTTCGTTGGCTGTGACTGCGACCGTTACGTTGAATTCTGGAACCTCGTTTTCTCCCAGTTTAACAACGATGGCGAGGGCAATTACACCGAGCTTGCAAAGAAAAACATTGATACCGGTATGGGCCTTGAAAGAATGGCTTGCATTATGCAGGGCAAAACGAGCATCTTCGAGATAGACACCGTTTCAAACATAATGAAGACCGTTTGCGACATCGCAAAGGTAACCTATAAAGAGGACGAGAAAAAGGATCTTTCCTTACGCGTTATTACCGACCATATAAGAGGAAGCTCCTTCCTCATTGCCGACGGCGTTTTACCCTCAAACGAGGGCAGAGGCTACGTTCTCCGTAAGCTTATCCGCCGCGCGGCACGTCACGGCAGACTCATAGGCGTTGAAAAGCCCTTCCTTTACGAGGTTGCCGCAACCGTTGCAAGAGAAAACAGCACCGCTTACCCCGAGCTTACCGAGCGTCTTGATTTTATCCAGAACGTTCTTAAGAAGGAAGAAGAGCAGTTTGCAAAAACCGTAGGAAGCGGACTTCAGATGCTTGCAGAGCTTATGAAAAACGCCGAAAGCAAAACCGTTTCGGGTGCCGATGCCTTTAAGCTTTACGATACCTTCGGCTTCCCCTTGGACCTTACAAAGGAGATCGCCGAGGACGGCGGATTTACCGTTGACGAGGAGGGCTTTGAGGCTGAAATGAAGCGTCAGCGCGAGGCTTCGAGAGAGGCAAGAGAGCGTCTTGGCGACTTTGGCTGGGAAAAGCATATCTCGGTTAAGGACCTTGGAATAACCCCCGAATTTACGGGTTATAATAATCTTACCGGCACCGCTCCCATAAAGGCAATTTTTGCGGGTTCCGAAAGAGTTTCCACCGCATCAAGCGGCGAAACCGTTACCGTAATTTTTGAGAAAACTCCCTTCTACGCCGAAATGGGCGGTCAGCCCGGCGATATCGGCGTTATGACCGGCGACGGCGCAGAGCTCAAGGTTATTAAAACCTTAAAGGGCGACGACGGCGTTGCACTCCACCTTTGCGAAATCGAAAACGGCGAAATCAGCGAGGGTGACGTATTGGAACTTAAGGTTTCTGCTAAAAACCGTCTTGACGTTTCGAGAAACCACTCGGCAACTCACCTTTTGCAAAAGGCTCTTAAAGAGGTGCTCGGCGACCACGTTTCGCAGGCAGGCTCCGCGCTTTCAAAGGATAATCTTACCTTTGACTTCACAAGCTTTGAGGCTGTTACCAAGGAGCAGCTTGCAAGGGTCGAGGAGCTTGTAAATAATGATATCGACGCCGCACTTGCAATAAAATGCGAGGAAATGAGCATTGAAGATGCAAAGGCAAGCGGCGCAGAGGCTCACTTTACCGAAAAATACGGCAAGACTGTAAGAGTTGTTTCGATGGGCAACCGCTCCAAGGAGCTTTGCGGCGGAACTCACCTTAACAACACCGCAGAGATCGGACTTTTCAAAATCGTTTCCGAAAGCTCGGTTGCAGCAGGCGTAAGACGTATTGAAGCAGTAACCGGAAGCGGCGTTTTGAAGCTTCTTTCCGAAAAGCAGGAGCTTATCAACTCCACCGTTGAGGCACTTAAGGGCAAAACCGAAAAAGAGCTTTTAACAAGAGCAACCGTTGTTATGAATGAGCTTAAAGCCGCAAAGGCTTCGCTCGAGGCTTACGAGAGCAGAATTTCCGAAATGCTTTATGAAACCGTTGCAAACAGCGCAGAGGAAGCAAACGGAATTGAAATAATCACCGCATATCTTAAGGATACCGATCTTTCTGTTGCAAGAAGCATTGGCGACAGAATAAAAGAGAGAAAGCCTCTTGCAGCGGCAGTTATCGCCTGCGAGAAGGACGGAAAAGCAAATCTCGTTGCCGTAATGGGTGCCGATGCCGTTAAGGCAGGCCGCCACGCAGGCAAGACGGTTGCCGTTGCCGCACAGGTAACGGGCGGAAAGGGCGGCGGCAGACCCGATTCTGCGGTTGCAGGCGTCGGCGACGTTTCCAAAATAGCAGAAGCACTTTCCGAAGCAAAAAAAGCTCTCTCCTAACATACTGAAAGGAAGCCCTCGGGCTTTACGGGTAGAAGAATGGAAAAGTATATTATTAACGGAGGAAGACCTCTTTTCGGAGAGGTAACGGTGAGCGGCGCAAAAAATGCGGCGCTTCCCATTCTTGCCGCAACGATACTTTCTGACGGCGAATGCCGAATTGAGAATATTCCCGAAATAAGAGACGTTTCTCTTATGATAGAGATACTTTACAAAATGGGCGCGGAGGTAAGAACCATTGACCGCACCACCGTTGAAATTGAGGCGTCGCGCATCTACACCACCGCCTCGCCCAACGATATTTGCCGTCGTCTTCGCGGCTCTTATTATCTGCTTGGCGCAATGCTCGGAAAATACGGCAAGGTTGAGGTTGAAATGCCCGGCGGCTGCAACTTCGGCGTGCGCCCAATTGACCTTCACATTAAAGGACTTGAGGCGCTTGGTGCAACCATTGAAATCGAGGGCGGTCTTATCAAGGCGGCGGCCCCGAACGGACTTAAGGGCGCAACGGTTTATCTTGATAAGGCGTCTGTCGGCGCAACTATCAACATAATGCTTGCGGCTGTAAGAGCAGAGGGAACTACCCTTATTGAAAACGCCGCAAGAGAGCCGCATATAGTTGACCTTGCAAACTTCCTTAACTCAATGGGAGCCTACGTAAGAGGCGCGGGCACCGATACGATAAAGATAAAGGGCGTAAGCTCCCTTATAGGCGTTACCTATTCGATAATTCCCGACCAGATAGAGGCGGGAACCTTTATGATTGCCTCTGCCATTACCGGCGGTGACGTTGTTGTTAAAAACATAATCCCCAAGCATATGGAGTCACTTACCTCGAAGCTTATTGAGGCGGGTATGGAGGTAGAGGAGCTTGACGAGGCGATAAGAGTAGTGGGTAAAAGACCGATAAATAAGATCAAGGTTACGGCGATATATTATCCCGGCTTTCCCACCGATCTGCAACCCCAGATAACCGCAATGCTCTCGCTTGCCGAGGGAACGAGCATCGTTACCGAAAGTGTTTGGGAAAACCGCTTCCGCTACACCGAGGAGCTTAAGAAGATGGGCGCCGACATTTCGGTTGACGGGCGTGTTGCAACGGTATCGGGAGTAAAGGAGCTTCACGGAGCAACGGTTACCGCCTGCGATCTTCGTGCAGGTGCCGCAGTAATTCTTGCGGGTCTTGCCGCCGAGGGCGAAACTGTAATTGAAAATATCGTGCTTGTTGAAAGAGGCTACGAGGATATCGTGGGCAAGCTTCGCGCACTCGGCGCGGAGATATCGAAAGAGAGCTTTAACGAGCCCGCGATTTAACGGAGAAAAGCTATGTCCTTCTTTTTTCAAACACTTTACAGCGGAAGCGAGGGCAACTCCTGCCTCGTGGGGTGCAACGGACGTTACATACTCATAGACGCGGGCAAAAACTGCAAGGCAGTTTTAAACGCCCTTTCTTCGCTTTCTATCTCGGTAAGGGATATTTCCGCCGTCTTTGTTACTCACGAGCATTCCGATCATATTGCGGCGCTTGACGTTTTGGCAAAAAACTATAAAATTCCCGTTTTTGCAAACGGAGCCACCGCAGAGGAAATAAAAAATCACGCAAAAAATCTTCCAAACAGCCTTGTTTACGAGCTTGAAAACTACACTACCGCAAAAAACGGAGAGCTTTCGGTAACCCCCTTTCCGCTCCCGCACGATTCGGTAAGCTGCTCGGGCTACGTAATTGAGGCAGAGGGAAAAAGGCTTGTGGTAGCAACCGACATGGGAGTGCTTACGGGTGACTTTGCCGCCGCGGCAAAGGACGCCGACGCTATTGTTATTGAATCGAATTACGATGAGATAATGCTTCAAAACGGCAAATATCCCGAATATTTAAAGAGAAGAATAAGCTCGAAATACGGGCATCTTTCAAATACCGACTGTGCTGAGGCGGTTTCGGTGCTTTCAAGAAGAAAGGCAAAGAAGATAGTTCTTGCCCACATCTCAAAGGAAAACAACACTCCCGAAACGGCAGTTTCTAAATCCAAGGATATTCTTCTTTCCCTTGGTGCGACGGTTTGTCACACCGTAGACGAAAAGGCAGACATATTACTTGCGGCGGCGCCGAGATATACGCCGTCCGAAAGGATAATCGTTTAATGTTTAACATAAAGCTTATAGCGGTGGGAAAGCTAAAGGAAAAATATCTCACCGATGCAATAGCCGAATATTCCAAAAGATTAAGGGCTTATTGCAAGTTTGAAATAATAGAATTAAAGGAAGCCTTTTTGCCCGAAAATCCGGGTGAAAAGGAAATTGAAGCGGCACTTGACACGGAGGCAAAGGAAATTTTAAAGGCGGCGGCAGATACCGCCATCGTAGCACTTTGCATAGAGGGTAAGCAGACCACATCGGAGGGGCTTGCCGCCGAAATTGAAAAATTCGGCAACAGCGGAAGCGGCAGCATTTCTTTTATAATCGGCTCGTCGCACGGGCTTTCAGACGAGGTCAAAAGGCGTGCGGTAAGAAGGCTCTCAATGTCGGAAATGACCTTTCCGCATCAGCTTGCAAGAGTTATGATTTCGGAGCAGATTTACAGAGCCTTTTCTATTATGAATAACGGAAAATATCATAAGTAGGTATTACTATGGAATATATTTACAGACCAAAGGGCGTTTGCACCCGCGAAATGAGAATAAAAACCGAAAACGGAATTGTTACAGACGTTAAAATGACAGGCGGCTGCAACGGAAACACCACCGGTATCTCAATGCTTGTTAAGGGTATGAGGGTAAGCGATGTAATTGAACGCCTTGAAGGCATCAGATGCGGATTCCGCGACACCTCCTGCCCCGCAGAGCTTGCAAAGGCACTTAAGGAGATTGAGAAGAATGGCTGATTTTTCATATAGGGAAAACTATGAAAAATGGATAAACTCACCCTACGTAGACGAGGCAACGAAAAGCGAGTTAAAGGCAATAGAAAATGACGAAAACGAGCTTAAAATGCGCTTTTTGGCACCCATGGAGTTTGGCACGGCAGGTCAGCGCGGTGTTATGGGGGCAGGTCTTTCCCGCCTTAACGTTTACACCGTAAGATACACCACCCGCGCCCTTGCAAGCCTTATAATCAAAGAGGGCAAGGAGGCAATGGAAAAGGGCGTTGTAATTGCCTTTGACTGCAGACTCAACTCAAGAGAGTTTGGCTACGAGGCGGCGGCGGTGCTTGCATCAAACGGAATAAAGGTATACATTTTCGATGAGATCACCCCGACCCCCGTGCTTTCCTATGCAATAAGAAGGCTTGGCGCCACTGCGGGTGTGAATATAACTGCAAGCCATAACCCCGTTGAATATAACGGATATAAGGTTTATTGGTCAAACGGCGCACAGCTTCCGCCAAAGGAGGCTTCGGTTGTTGCCGCCGAGCTTGAAAGGCTCGATATTTTTGCCGATTGTACTGCAAAGCCTGTAAACGAGCTTATTGCAAGCAAGATGATAACCGTTTTGGACAACTCCGTTTTGGAGGAATTTTGCCGCGAGGTGCTTTCAAGAAGAATAAACGGTAAAAAAGCAGAGCTTTTTGTAATCTACACTCCGCTCCACGGCACGGGCAGATATGCAGTACCCAAGGTGCTTACCGAAATGGGCGTTTTGGTTGAAACCGTTTCGGAGCAGATGATACCCGACGGCCATTTTCCCACCGTGCCCTCACCAAACCCCGAAAACGTTTCGGCGTTTGAATATGCGCTTTTGCTTGCAAAGGAAAAGGGAAGCAAGGCGGATTTACTTATTGCCACCGACCCCGACGCCGACAGAATAGGCGTTATGGCGCTTCACGGCGGAGAATACAGGGCGATAAGCGGAAATCAGATGGGTGTGCTTTTGCTTAACTACGTTATAAACGCAAAAAGGGAAAAGGGCGCTTTAAAGGAAAAAAGCGGAGCGATTTCCACAATAGTTTCCACCCCTCTTGCCGAAAAAATCGCAAGGAAAAACGGACTTGAATTCGTTTCAACCTTTACCGGCTTTAAATTCATTGCAAAGCAGATTGACGATTGGCAGGGAACGGTTGATTTCGTTTTCGGCTTTGAGGAAAGCTTTGGCTATATGGTGGGCGACTATCTTCGCGATAAGGACTCGATCGGTGCGGCAATGGTTATTTCCGAGGCGGCATCTTATTATAAGGAAAAGGGCAAAACTCTTTTTGACGTTCTCGACGATATATATAATGAATACGGTTATTATTATGAAATGACCGATAATATAATGATGAAGGGGATCGACGGTCCCGAAAAGACAAAGCGCTTAATGGCAGAGTTAAGAGGAGATATAACCGAGCTTGGCGGCAACAAAATTGCAAAAATTGCCGATTACAAAAGCGGAGTTATCAAGGACGTTGAAACCGGAGAAAGCTCTGAAACGGGAATGGAATCCTCAAACGTTTTGAAATTTTTTATGGCAGACGGCTCTGCGGTGTGCGTTCGTCCGTCGGGCACCGAGCCTAAGGTTAAGGTTTACTACCTTGTTTGCGGAAGCAACGAAAAGGAATGTATTTTAAAAACCGAGAGCCTTAAAAAAGCAATAAACGGCATAGTGGCCGATTAAAAAGAGCCAAAGGCAAATCCTTTGGCAAATATCCGCCTGTAGCTCAGTTGGATAGAGTAGCAGATTCCGATTCTGACGGTCGGGGGTTCGACTCCCTTCAGGCGGGCCAAGTAAACAAAGCACCCAAACGGGTGCTTTGTTTGTTTTTGTATAAAAGGAAGGGAGTCGAACCGTGAATGGGAGCAGATGCGAGAGAAGCGTGGCAGATGCGACGGAGCAACAGTTCGGGGAACTGTTGCGACATTCACCCAAGGGAGCGAAAGCGACCGCGAGAAATTCCCTTCAGGCGGGCCAAGTAAACAAAGCACCCAAATGGGTGCTTTGTTTATTTTATATGCGCAGTTTTTGGTAGAAAACAAGGTGGAGATATTCCAGAGGTGTTTTTAAATATAAAACCCCCCGAAATTCATAATGAGTTTCGGGGGGTGTTTTTGGGAATATTATGAAATTTTGCTTTCTAGGTATTCCCAAAGCACAACCAGCGCACCGGCAGCTTTGTGCAAACGAATTGACAACCTTTCCGCTTTCGTGTATAATATTTTTATATTTAATTATGCAAGGAGAAATGCATTATGGCAATTCCCGCACCCAAGCCGTATATTGCGGCGTTTGAAAAGTTAGGATTCGGAATGTTCGTTCATTGGGGTCTTTATTCACAGCTTGCAAGAGGCGAATGGACCTATTTATTCCACAAAATGGATATGAAGGAATATGAAAAATTAAAAGACAGCTTTACCGCAGAAGATTTTAACGCTGAGGAGCTTGTTCTTACGGCAAAAAATGCAGGCTGTAAATATATAACTCTTACTACCCGTCATCACGAGGGGTTTTCTCTATATGATACAAAGGGTCTTTCCGATTTCGACGTAATGCACTCACCCTGCAAAAGAGATCTCGTGCGCGAATACGTTGACGCCTGCAACAAGCACGGAATTATCCCCTTCTTTTACCACACCACTCTTGATTGGCATCACCCCGATTTTGAAAACGATTTTGATAAATACCTTGAGTATCTTCGCAAAAGTGTGGAGATACTCTGCACCGAATACGGAAAAATCGGCGGTCTTTGGTTTGACGGAAACTGGTCAAAGCCCGGTGCAGACTGGAAGGAAGACGAGCTTTACGCCACTATCCGCCGCCATCAGCCCGAGGCTATGATAATAAACAACACCGGCCTTAACGCAAGAGGCGAGGCGGGAAATATTGAAATAGATTCGGTCACCTTTGAGCAGGGACGCCCCACTCCCTTAAACCGCGAGGGAATGCAAAAATATATTGCCGCAGAAATGTGTGAAACGATAAACGACCACTGGGGCACGGGAAGTCTTGACTTTAACAGCAAATCTCCCGCGACCTTAATTGAAAACCTTTGCCTTTGCCGCAAGGTTGGCGCAAACTATTTGCTTAATATCGGCCCCCTTGCACAGGGCGGAATCGATCCTTACCAGAAGGAGCTTCTTTCGCTTGTCGGAAAATGGATAAACGTTTTTGGAGAGGCAATTTACGAGGGCAAGCCCTACGGCGCAGGCTGCTGCAACCGAAACTTTATTTTAAAGGGTGACGGCAAGCTTTACATCTTCTTCTTTAACCCCGGCAGAGAGGGCGGCGAAAACGTAACCGTTGGAAACAGCTATGCGGGTGCCTTTGCCTTTGGTAACGTTACCGACACCGTTAAAAAGCTTTATTGGCTTGACAATAACGAGGAGCTTTCGTTTATTCAGGGCAACAATATGCTTTGCGCAAGCTTTTCGGGTCAGCCCTACGGAAAATCGTTTTGCGTACGCGTTGCGGTTGCGGAGGTAGAGTAATGAGCAAAATTATTGAAAAATGGAAAGAGGTCGTTTCAAAGGACCTTACCGATTACCGCTCCATTCCGTTCTGGAGCTGGAACAACGAGCTTTCGGAGGAATTTCTCTTAAAGCAGATAGACGATATGAAGGCTGCAGGCATCGGCGGCTTTATTATGCACGCCCGAATAGGCCTCAAAACCGAGTATCTCGGCGAAAAATGGTTTTCCTGCATTAAGGCCTGTCTTGACCACGCAAAAAAACTCAATATGAATGCCTGGATATACGATGAAAACGGTTGGCCCTCGGGCTTTGTTGGCGGAAAGCTTCTTGAAAACGAGGATTTTCGCGCCCGTTTTCTCGAGTATGAAGTAAAGGATAGCTTTGACGATAACGCGTTTGGCGTTTACAAGGAAACCGAAAGCGGATTTGTCCGCATTGAAGCGGCGGAGGAAGGTGTTTCGGGATATCACACGGTATATCTTCGTATAAGCCCCGCAAACACCGATATTTTAAACCCCGCGGTGGTTGACGCATTTATTTCGGAAACCCACGAGAAGTATTACGAAAGATTTGCCGATTCATTTGGCAAGGAGCTTGTTGGATTTTTTACCGATGAGCCGCAGTATTACCGTTGGGGCACCCCTTACTCACCCATGCTTGAAGATGAATTTGCAAAGGATAACGAGGACGTAAGAGACGGTCTTGTTTACCTTTTTGTAAGCGACGAGCGCGGATACCAATTCAGAGAAAAATATTTCCGCACCTTAAACGAGCTTTACGTTATAAACTTTTATAAAAAGCTTTACGATTGGTGCGAGGATCATAACTGCAAGCTCACCGGTCACTCGGTTGAGGAGGTAAGCTTATTTACACAGATGTGGGGCGGCGCGGCCTGCATGCCCTCTTATGAATACGAGCATATTCCCGGCGTTGATTTTCTTGGAAGAAACTGCAACTCCGAGCTTGCACCAAGACAGCTCGGAAGCGTTGCAAGCCAGCTTGGCTTTCATCAGACCCTTACCGAAACCTTTGGTTGCTCGGGTAACGACGTAACGCTAAAGGAGCTTAAAAGCATTGCGGAATATCAGTATTTCCACGGTGTTACCCTTATGTGTCAGCACCTTTACCCCTATTCACTTTCGGCGCAGGGTAAAAGCGACCACCCGCCCGTTTTTTCAAACCACAACAACTGGGGAGAAGGCTTTACCGTTTTTAACGAGCATTTCACCCGTCTCGGTTACCTCATTTCCAACACCGATGATGGCTACGATGCCCTTATAATCCACCCCATGAGAAGCGTTTACCTTGATTATATAAGAAGCCTTGACCACAAAAGCGTTTGGGATCTTGAGGAAGAGTTCCAAAAGCTTCTTGAAGGCTACCGCCGCGTTGGCATAAGATACCATTTTGCCGACGAGCGCATTTTGGAGCGCCACGGACGTGCAGAAGGGGATAAAATCGTTATAGGCAACTGCAGCTACGATACCGTAATCGTGCCCAAAATGAAAAATATCTCACGCAAAACCCTCGATATTCTCAACGCCTACACCGGCAAGCTTCTTTGCTACGGCATGCCCGAATACGTAAACGGCAAAAAAGAAGAGGTTATGCTTTCTTCAAACATAACCGAAAGCGAGCTTTTTGAAAACCGCGGCGTTAAATTCACTTCACTTTCGGGCAACTGCGGCATTGCCACCCGAAAGGGCGAGCTCGGAAGCTATATTTTCGTTAAAAACTATTCCCGCACAGAACCCGCAACCTTTAACATTCCCGATATTTCAAAAAATTATCAGGCGCTTGACCTTGTGGATCTTACCCTCTCTCCCGTTTCCGATACCGTTACCCTCGGTAACGCCGAAAGCCTTATTCTCGTAAATGAGCCAACCGACAAAAAGGCTCCCGAAAATGAAACGGTTATGGATATTACAAAGGATTTTGCGGTAACCGACGTTTCGGAAAACTATCTTGTTTTAGACTACGCAAGCTACAGCACCGACGGTGTTAACTACTCCGAATATCTCCCGATGCCGCACCTTTTTGAAAATCTCCTTCGCGCAGATTATAAGGGTGACGTATGGATAAAGCAGCGCTTTAACGTTAATAAAAAGCTGTCCATCACTCTTATGATGGAAAAAAGCCGCTACCGCTTCGTGCGCTTAAACGGAAACGATCTTGATTTCAAAGACAGCGACTTCGACTTTTTATTTACCGAGTCAGACCTCACCGATTATTTAAAGGAGGGCGAAAACGAGCTTTTCTACTCGGTGGATTATTATCAGCACGACGGCGTTTACTTTGCCCTTTTTGATCCGCTTGCAACAGAAAGCCTGAGAAACTGCCTTTATTACGATACCCACGTCGAGCCCGTTTACTTAAAGGGCCGCTTTACCGTTGACGCAGACCACGTTATCGCACCTCTTACAACGCTTCCGCCCGTTACCGACAGAATGTGCGACCACGGCTACCCCTTCTTCAAGGGATACGTCGATATGGAGGGAACGGTAAATTACGACGGAAAGGGAAAAAGGATAATCTCACTTGACGGACGTTTCCTCGTTTCGGAGCTTACGGTAAACGGCAAGCGCGCCGACTTGTTTCTCGACGTTAAAAAGGACGTAACCGATTTGCTTGAAAAAGGCGAAAACCGCATAAGAATAAGAGTGCGTTCAAGCCTCAGAAATCTTTTCGGTCCCCTACACTACGCTCCCAAGGCAGAGCCTATGGCAGTAAGCCCCTATAACTTCAATATGAGGGGAAGCTGGAAAAACGGCACAAGCAAGGATTACACCCACAAATATCAGAGCGTGCCCTTTGGCGTTGTGGCAGTAAAGCTGATTACGAAGGAATAATAATTCAAACGGTTAAGATTACCACGCCTCTTTTGGGGCGCGGTTTTTTCTTGTGTAAAAGCTTGCGTTTATGTGTCGTGAAATAAACGACTATTATGACGGTGTGGAATTTACGTAAGGGGTGGAAAGCAACGGCAATGAGTGTGATTGAAAATAGCTTCGATGATTATATTAAAATTCTCAGGCATTTTTACAAGGTTATTCAACGAGATAGTATTCTTAACTCGGTTATAACAAAAGCAGACTTGGCTCTGGGTTATAATGGAAATATTGTAAAGAGAGTTTATGAAAGAATATCAAGAGTCCCCCGCCTTATGGCGGGGGGGTCTTGGTTTACGGATAATTTTGGGAGAAAAGATTTTAGGTTTGGTTC
>JAZRNU010000078.1:0-3650 GCA_045648325.1 Eubacteriales bacterium
TCTCCCTAAGCCCGCTTGCCCTCCGACTTTTGATGCGGCTCTTGAAAGAGTGAGAAACGGCGAAAATCCCGAGCTCACCACAAGAGAAAAGCACATCCGCGAATGCTTTGTCGTTGCCGCCGACGGTGCCGACAAGGCAAAAATAGAAAACGAAATAGTTACAATGCCCAACTATTTTGCCGATTACGATACCACTGTCCATTTCATCACCAAGGAGGAGATGGAGCGCGATCACAGCGGAATTCCTCACGGCGGATTTGTTATAAGAAGCGGCGTTACCGGAATAAACGGCGAAACCAAGCACACCGTTGAATATTCCTTAAAGCTCGGTTCAAATCCTGAGTTTACCGCAAGCGTGCTCGTTGCCGTTGCCAGAGCGGTTTACCGTCTTAACAAGGAAGGCCTTTGCGGCGCAAAGACGATTTTGGATCTTCCTCCCTCTTATCTTTCTGCAAAATCGGGCGCAGAGCTTCGAAAAGAGCTTTTATAATCAAAATAAGCTCCGTTTTTAAAACGGAGCTTTCTTTTTTACGTTTTTTTCTTGCTTTTTTTGGAAAAATATGAGATAATATTCTAACTACACTTCACAGGAGCTTACATCATGGCAACAAAACGCAGTTCTTTCACGGGAAAGATCGGATTTGTTCTTGCGGCGGCAGGCTCTGCCGTTGGTCTTGGAAACATCTGGAGATTTCCTTATCTTGCCGCAACATACGGCGGCGGTATCTTTTTACTCTGTTATCTTCTTCTTGCGCTTACCTTCGGCTTTACCCTTATGGTTGCCGAAACTGCAATAGGAAGAAAAACGGGTCTTAGTGCAATCGGCGCATTTTCGGCACTTGATAAGCGCTTTTCATTTCTCGGTTATATAGTCGCTCTCGTTCCCGCAATAATTTTGCCTTATTATTCGGTAATCGGCGGTTGGGTTACAAAATATCTCTTTGGATTTGCCACAGGCGGTGCCGGCGCCATGGCAGAGGACGGATATTTCAGCAACTATATCGGCACTGCAGTTGAGCCTATCGGATGGTTTTTCCTCTTTATAGGCATTACCGCCGTTATAGTTTTATTCGGCGTTGAAAAGGGTATTGAAAAGGTAAGTAAATTTATGATGCCCGTGCTCGTCGTCCTTATCGCATTTATTGCCGGATACACCATCTTCACGATGGACGGCGCGGTTGACGGCGTTCTTTACCTTATCACTCCCGACTTTTCTCATTTTTCAGCAATGACTCTCGTTGCCGCCATGGGTCAGCTTTTCTACTCCATGTCGCTTGCAATGGGTATTATGATAACCTTTGGTTCTTACATGAAAAAGGATATAAGCATTACACAGTCGGCTGTGCAGGTTGGCGTTTTTGATTCCGGCGTTGCTTTCCTTGCCGCTCTCATGATCATTCCCGCAGTTTTCGCATTCTCCGGCGGAGATGCTTCGGCGCTCAGTCAGGGTCCCGGACTTATGTTCGTAACGCTCCCCAAGATATTCGAATCAATGCCCGGCGGCGTTTATATCGGAATTACATTCTTCGTAATGGTATTCTTTGCAGCGCTCACCTCGGCTATCTCTCTTATGGAAACGGTTGTTTCGATTTTCCACGATAAATTCAAGCTTAACAGAAAGCTTTGCTGCCTTATCGTTTTGGGAATTTCGCTCTTGCTCGGCATTCCCTCTTCCTTGGGCTACAGCGTGTGGAGCGGCGTGAAGATTCTCGGTATGCAGATACTTGACTTCTTTGATTTTGCAAGCAACAATCTTCTTATGCCTCTTATTGCTCTTATCACAAGCATTTTCGTCGGCTACGTTCTCAAGCCCAAGATGATTATTGAAGAGGTTGAGATAAGCGGTGAATTCAAGGTTAAAAAGCTCTTTAGCTTTATTATCAAATACGTTGCGCCCGTTTTCATCGTGCTCATTCTCATTTCATCTGTATTAAATGCTTTCGGCATTATTACAATTTAACTTCACATTCAGATAAGCGCTCTTTTGAGCGCTTATTTTTTTGTATTTCTTTTAAAGGTTACGTCTTTTATTTTAATCTCACTGAAAAACGGGAGAAGCACAACGAGCACGTCTACACCCACCACCGCAAGCCTCACGGTGGTAAAGCAATAAAGCCCGAAGGCATCAAGAAAAATGAGGGCTGTAATTGCAGTTGGCACCGCAATCCACAGCACCCTTTGCAAACGGATAATAGTTGCTTTTCTGTTTTTTCTTTTTTTCGTTTTCATAGTTCTTTTCATTTTTACCGTCCGCTTTCGCTTTTTAAATTGATCCGTATATCACGGCTTGATTTTTATTTATTTTTCCGATTGACTTTTGAGCCTCTATCGTGTATAATGAAATCAGCTTACAAGCAGATAATACCAGATTTAACAAAGTTAATCAATAATCAAATTTGCACCCGCTTCACCGAATTTGCCAAGACGGAATAAAGCACGGTTTTTGCGGCTTCAAATTTGCAAAACCGACTGTTAAATTTGATATTTTCGCGCCCAAAAAGCCTATTTTGGTTATCGAATTGGAGTGTGCAAAATTGATAGACAAAAATGAAGCAATTATAGACCGTTTAAAGGAACTCAAGGTAAAATCGGGCATGACAGCACAGCAAATTGCCGAAAAAAGCAAGCTCCCCGAAAGCACGGTAACGAGAATTTTTTCAGGCAAGACTGCAAACCCCACCATTGCGTCGGTCATTCAGATGACAAAGGCTATGGGCGGCACGGCGGCGGATATCTTTGACGATACGGTTAAGGTTGACGTTGTAAGTGAAGCGCCGCAGGTCGTTGTTCCGCAGGTAGACGGTAAGCTCTACGAGGAAATGATAAGCATTTACAAGGATCTTCTTAAAATAAAAGATACCCGCATAACCACTCTTCTCTGGTTTGTGGGCGTTCTGACTGCCGCGTTTATTGCAATGGCAATTATTGCGATTATATTATAAAAAATAATCCCCTCGCATCAGGCGAGGGGATTTGTTTTACAGTTTTTATTCCTCTAACTTCTTTAAGGCTTCCATATCAATATTTTCCTCGTGCTGCTTATTTCCCGAGGCGTTTTTGATAAGTCTTACCTCTTTTACGGTGTAATCCTTGGGAGCGGAATCGGGAAGCTCGTTTTTAAGCTTTACCTTTAACTTTCCGCGAAGAAGGTTTACGTCGGACACAACGCCTTCACCGTCGGGCGTTCTGACTATTGCGCCAACGCGGGGAGTTTTCTTTATAAGCTCCTCATAAGCCTCCTGCTCGTATTTGAGGCAGCACATAAGTCTGCCGCAGGCACCCGATATTTTGGTGGGATTCAAGGAAAGACCCTGCTCCTTTGCCATTTTTATTGAAACGGGCTGAAAATCGCTTAAAAATCTTGAGCAGCAATAGGGCTGACCGCATATTCCGAGGCCGCCAAGCAGCTTGCTCTCATCTCTTACGCCTATCTGTCGAAGCTCAATACGGGTGCGGAACGCCGCCGCAAGATCCTTGACAAGCTCACGGAAGTCTACTCTGCCGTTTGAGGTGAAGTAGAAAAGGAGCTTGGAATTGTCAAACGTATATTGCGCATCCACCAGCTTCATATCCAGCTTGTGAGCGAGGATCTTCTCCCCTGCAATACGGAAGGCGTCCTTTTCCTTCTTGTGATTTTCCTCATTGTGAAG
>JAZRNU010000079.1:0-1740 GCA_045648325.1 Eubacteriales bacterium
CAAGATAATGGCGTTCTGCTTCATCAGCTGCTGAACTGATATTTAATTGAGATATGGCAACCGTCAGCATTAAAGAATTTTTTTCTATGTATTCGACTGAAAATCTTTTACTTGTATTAGATGCGTAAGTATAGACCAGCAATAAGTTGTTTTTCTCAAAATAAGCATCGTTATATTTGTAAGATATATCATCAAATGCGGGAATTGCATCGTTATAAGATGCTTTAAAATCTATTGTGCCATTCATTGTTTGCTTGAAAAATTGAAGCTGTTCCGTACTTGTGATTTTAATGACCGGAAGAAATTGAACACTATCTAACTTCATCGTTGGAGTAGCTCCGGCTTCAATAAATTTATCACGAGGATAAGTGTGAGCGTATATTGATGTTAGCTCAAACGAATAATCAATATCGCCGATAGTATCGGGGATATGATCTGACTCGGTAATATATGTTGAGTCAGTCTCATCATCCTTACTTTTTGGATCAGTCAAGAAGCATACCGTTAAGACCGCGCTTGTTATGATGGCGGCGATTATTATCCAGAGCGTAGGCTTTTTGTAGCTTAAAACCGATTTGATCCTTCCCTTGATTCCCACCTCTCCAAACGCAAGCGGACACGCAGTAACGTACCTTCTCGGCACACTGCAATTTATAAGCGTATCGGAATAATCCTTCTTAATTTCGACTCCCATCTGCTTTATGACCTTTTCGTCACAGGCAAATTCTATATCTCTGCAAAGGAGAACGTATGCAAGCCACAAAAGAGGATTGAACCAATAAACCGAAAGCATCAAGAAGCCTAAGGGTTTCCAAAGGTGGTCACATCTTTTCAAATGTGCGCGTTCGTGTGCTAAAACGTACTCATGATCCACTTCATTCATATTTGAAGGAAGATATATTTTAGGACGGAAAACACCGAGAATAAACGGCGATGCAACTTTATCGCAGATATAGACGTTGTCTTTAAGGAGCACTGCCTCGTTTACTCTTCTGCTTATTTTAAAATAACTTATCAATAAATATGCAAGCATAGCAACGATACCGACAAGCCATAGAACGGTCGCAACAAGCGTGACGATCTGCATTGGGTTTACGCTTGCACCCACTTCGGGAGCAAAGTTCTCCGATAAAGTCGGATTTATAACTGAATTAAGAATGGGAACACCGCTTTGTATCATCGGTGTCTCAGTGTATATAATATCGCTCGGTACGGTTTTTGCGCTCGGTATGAGGCTGAATATACTTTCAAGCGAAAAAGGACAAACGAGTCTTATACCGACGATAGACCAAAGCAAGACGCTTATCCATCTCGGCGCTTTCTTAAGCAAAAGACGAGCTATAAGCACCGCGAGAACTATCCACCCCGCAGTAATGCTCATATTTAAAATTTTAAGAAATACAGCTTCCATATCTATTCCTCCTCGTATTGTGCCACAAGCTGACGCAGTTGCTCTATCTCATCCTTACTAAGCTGCTTTCTGGAAGTAAACGCCGCAAGAAACGCAGGGAGCGATCCGTCAAAGGTATCTTCAACAAATCTCTCACTTTGAACGGAAAAGAACTCATTTTTGGTCATAACGGAGGTCACTACCCCATTCTCGTTACGGAATATCCCCTTCTCGCAAAGTCGCTTTAAAACGGTATACGCGGTTGATTTTTTCCAACCAAGCGTTTCACCGCTCTTTTTGACAAGCTCGGTCGAGCTGATAGGCTCGTTATTCCAAATAATATCGGCAAA
>JAZRNU010000080.1:0-10772 GCA_045648325.1 Eubacteriales bacterium
AGCAGATTCGCGGTGCAGGCGACCAGGGTATGATGTTCGGTTATGCCTGCGATGAAACTCCCGAGCTTATGCCTATGCCTATCCAGAAGGCTCACGAGCTTGCAAAGCAGCTTGCAAAGGTAAGAAAGGAAGGCGTTTTGCCTTTCCTCCGTCCCGACGGAAAGACTCAGGTTACCGTTGAATACGGTGAAAACGGCGAGCCTGTGAGAATTGATACTATCGTCATCTCCACCCAGCACGATGACGGCGTTTCAAACGCTCTTATTGAGGAAGCACTCAAAAAAGAGGTTATTGCAAAGGTTATTGACCCTGCGCTTCTTGATAAAAACACCAAGTATTTCATAAATCCCTCGGGCAGATTCGTAATTGGCGGTCCCGTTGGCGATTCGGGTCTTACCGGCAGAAAGATAATCGTTGACACCTACGGCGGTATGGGAAGCCACGGCGGCGGTGCATTTTCGGGCAAGGACCCCACAAAGGTTGACAGAAGCGGTGCCTACGCTGCAAGAAACGTTGCAAAAACAATTGTTTCGGCAGGTCTTGCAAAGAGAGTCGAGGTTCAGCTTGCTTATGCTATCGGCGTTGCAGAGCCCGTTTCGGTTTCGGTTAATACCTTCGGTACCGGCGTTGTTTCAGATGCGGCTATTGCAAATGCGGTAAACGAGGTTTACGATCTTCGTCCCGGTGCAATTATCAGTTACTTCGATTTGAGAAAGCCTATATACTCACGTCTTGCCTCCTACGGCCACATGGGCAGAGAGGATCTCGGAGTTTCCTTTGAGAAGATAACCAAAAAGGAAGAGCTTTTAAAGGCTGTTAAATAAAAAGGCAAAAAATTAACCCCCGATGAAATTCATCGGGGGTTTTTGTTTTATTGATTATTTAATAACCTTTGCAAAAACGAGAATGAGAAGGATAAGACCAACCCAGCCGTAAATGCCGATCAAGTAGCCTAAAATTGTAACAACAAGGCTTATGATTGCGCCAACAACGGGAATAACGGAAAGAAGGCCGCCTACAAATCCGATTACAAATCCCAAAATACTGGGTGCGAAGATGTAAATAAGAAGATTGATAACAAACTTCTTGGTATCTGCTGCGTTAAAGCTCAAGGGGAAAAATTTCTTTAAAAAATCCATTTTTAAAAACTCCTTTTAAAAGATTATATTTTTATTATAATACATTTTTACATTAAATGCAACAGTTTAGAACAAACTTTTTATCCAATTTAAAATTGTAAAGCCGTCTTTAAACTCAAAGGTGATTATTCCCACGATAAATATTACTATTATTATCAAGGGCAAAACATAGGTGAGATAGGGACGTAAGATCTTGGGCATTTTAAGGCCCTTTCCCGCATTTGCTTCGGCAATGAAATTATCAAAGCCCCAACCCTTTTTGGAAACGCAGAAAAGAAGGAAGATAAGTGCGCCCAAGGGGAGAATGCAGTAGCTTACGAGGAAGTCCTCGAGGTCTAAAACAGATGACGATGAGGTAAAGGGCTTAAAGCCTGCAAGGAGATTAAAGCCAAGTGCGCAGGGCACTGAAAGCAGAAGGATTGCCGCGCCGCAGATCAAAGAGCCTTTTTTTCTTGACCAGCCTGTTATCTCACGCACGCAGGCAAGTATATTTTCAAACACCGCAACAACGGTGGTCATTGCCGCAAAGAACATAAAGAGGAAGAATACCGTGCCCCAGATTCTGCCGCCCTCCATATTGTTAAATACCTTTGCCATTGCAACAAAAAGAAGGCTCGGGCCTGCACCGGGTTCAACGTCGAAGGTAAAGCAGGCGGGGAAAATGATAAGGCCTGCGGTGATTGCAACGAAGGTATCGAGAACAAGGATATTTACCGATTCGCCCATAAGGGAGCGTTCCTTGCCGATATAGCTTCCGAATATCGCCATTGAGCCAACGCCGAGGCTCAAGGTAAAAAACGCCTGACTCATTGCCGCCATTATTACGTTGCCGTTTATTTTGGAAACGTCGGGCTTCAAGTAGAAGGAAAGACCCTCGCCTGCGCCGCTTAAGGTAAAGCTGTTTATTGCAAGAACTATCATAAGCGCAAGCAATATGAGCATCATATATTTCGTTACCTTTTCAACGCCGTTCTGAAGTCCAAAGGACAAAATAACAAATCCGAGCACTACTACTATTGCCATAAAGCCAACCGTTACGTATGGGCTTGAAAGCATATTGTCAAAAAGTGCGCCCGACTGCTCGTTTGTGATGCCCGTCATATTTCCAGAAAGGAAATTTATAAAATAATAAAGTATCCAGCCGGTAACGGAGGTGTAAAACATCATGAGGATCACATTGCCCACCAATGCGGCGTAGCCGTGAAGATGCCACTTCTGACCGGGCTTTTCAAGCTTCTGATAAAGTCTTACGGGGCTTTGCTGACTTGCTCTTCCGAGTGCAAATTCAACAACCATTACGGGAAGTCCGAGCAAGACAAGAAAAGCAAGATAAATAAGAACGAATGCACCGCCGCCATACTGTCCTGCCATCCACGGGAATTTCCAGACGTTGCCCACGCCTATTGCACAGCCCGCAGAGAGGAGTATAAAGCCAAGACGGCTTTTAAGTTTTTCTCTTTGCATAGTTTTTCCTCCGAAATGCAATTATTTTAAAAATTATACCACATTTTGTCACACATTGCAACGCCGTTTATTGACAAATTTGCTTATTTTAATTATAATATTAACATCAATTTATAAGGTTGTTGTTTTTATGTCTATTAAAGATCTTCTTGGCAGTAAATCCGATTGCGGCTGCGGCAAGCTTCACAGCTGCGATATCAAATACGTTGAAACGGGTGAAAACGCGCTTGACTCGCTTACCGAGGTTGCCGCACCCTTTACAAATATTTTGCTTGTGTGCGACGAAAACACCGCTCCCCTTTGCAGAGAAAGAGTTTTAAAGCTTTTGGGTGATAAAATAAGCTCCGAGGTTTGCTTTTCAAAGGATATTGTTATACCCAATGAGGAAGCAATTTCTAAAGTTGAGGCAAAGATTAACGATAAAACCGATTTTATTATCGGTATCGGCTCGGGCGTTATAAACGATATCTGCAAGCACGTTTCCTTTGCAAACGATATGAGATATGCAATTATTGCAACCGCCCCCTCGATGGACGGATATGCATCGGTTGGCGCGGCTCTTATTTTAAACGAGATGAAGGTTACCTTAAACGCCCGCGTGCCTTATGCGATTATTGCCGAAAGCAAAATCGTTGCAACGGCTCCGATGGATATGATTCAGTCGGGCTACGGCGACATTGTGGGAAAATACTCCTGCTTAAACGATTGGCGTCTTGCCGCCGCAGTGAGAAACGAGTATTTCTGCGATTACGTTTACAACGCGGTAATGGATACCGTTAAAAAGGTTGAAGGCACTGCTAAAAAGCTTCTTATGCGCGATCCCGAGGCTATTAACACCCTCACCGAGGCGCTTATTACCGTGGGAATTATGATGAGCTACGTTGGAAATTCACGTCCCGCATCGGGAAGTGAGCATCATCTTTCTCATTTTTTTGAGATAACCGGACTTCTTGACAACAGAGAATATTTCCTTCACGGCATCGACGTGCTTTATTCAGCCGCGGTTACCGCGTCGCTTCGCAAAAAGCTTTTGGATAAAGCGCCCCCCTTCCCTTCTTTTACCGATAACGTTAAGGAAAAAGAGACCGAGATACGCCGCATTTACAAAACTGCTGCCGACGGCATTCTGGAGCTTCAGGAAAAGGTTGGTCTTTACAAGGAAGCCGATACCGCTTTGCTTGCTGAAAAATGGGCGGAAATTACCGAAATATTAAACGAAGCTCCCTCTTATGAAAAAATGCTTGGATATATTTCGGATATTGGTCTTGATATAAACGAGTTTTACGCTTTTTACGGCTCGGAGCTTTTAGAGGACGCTGTGAAATACGCAAAGGATTTAAAGGACCGCTACACCGTTTTGTGGATCGCTTACGTTTTAAACGTTTTATAAGGAGAACTGTGATATGAATTTTACAAATCCCGATATTTCGGTTTTGAAAAATAAAAAACTTCTTATTTTCGATATGGACGGCACAATTTATCTTGGCTCAAAGGTTTTTCCGTTTGCAATAGATTTTATTAAAAATCTCAGAAAAAACGGCAAAACGGTGCTTTTTTTCACAAATAACGCTTCAAGATCGGATAAGACTTATCTTGAAAGGCTTACCCGTATGGGCTACGAGCCTACCGCAGAGGAGATTGCAACATCGGGTGACGTTACCGCAGAATTTTTGCTCCGTCACAGACAGGGCAAATCGGTTTATCTTGTGGGAACGACTGACCTTGAAGAGGATTTTCGCAAAAAGGGAGTCCCGCTTGTTTCGGGCGACTCGGAAAAGGTTGATATCGTTGTAACGAGCTTTACCACCGAGCTTTGCTATAAGCAGTTAAACGATGCTTGCAGACTTCTTCGCGGCGGTGCGGAATTTTTATCAACCCACCCCGACTTAAACTGTCCCACAGATAAGGGCCCGATACCCGACAGCGGCGCAAACGTTGCTTTTATTAAAGCCGCTACGGGAAAGGACGCAACCTTTTTCGGAAAGCCCTGCCGTGAAACGATTGACATCATTTCGGAAAAAACCGGCTTTGACAAAAGCGAAATGTGCATCTTCGGCGACAGGCTTAACACCGACATCGCCCTTGGACGACGTCACGGTGTTACCGCAATTTTAGTGCTTACCGGCGAGGCAACTCTTGAGGACGTTGAAAAGCTTCCCGTGGTTGACCGTCCCGATTTTATCTTCCCTTCCCTTCTTGAGGTAAACGAGGCAGTATTCGATTAAATTTAACAATAAAAAATCCACCCTTTTGGGGTGGATTTTTTTTGATTACCTTTTAATTATGCCTTGTTGCCGCAACCGCCCTTGGTTGCCTCGGGTGCGGGGGTGCTTGACGCGGTGGTGGGCTCGCTTACTCCGGGGGCAGCGCCGCCGTCCTTGATTCTTTCGATAAGAAGAGTATCGGTGTCGATGCCGTTGCCGTTAAACATTGAGAAGCCAAGGTATGCCTTGCCGTCCTCAAAGTCGGTGGTAAGACGGGTCATATCAATCTTTTCGCTGGTATCCTTTGTAACAGGCATATCGTTTATGTAGATTACGTAGCCGTAGGTATCGTCAGCAACGATCTTTACGGTTGCAGACTCGGTGGGATACATATATTCACTACCGATGCATGCGATATCAACATTGCCTACTGCAAAACCGTTTTCGTTAATACTGTAAACTACGGTGTTGATGTAATCGTAGGTTGCAACGTACTGGAAAAGTACCATAATGCCTTTACCAAAGCTGTTGTGATCGGTATTTCCCGAGGTGTAGCTTGATTTATTGGAGAGGGTGAATGCA
Organism: Eubacteriales bacterium; assembly: GCA_045648325.1. Lineage (GTDB taxonomy): Bacteria > Bacillota > Clostridia > Oscillospirales > RGIG5299 > RGIG5299. Next base: position 5,390 of record JAZRNU010000080.1, read on the forward strand.
TACCAATGCTGCATAGACCACATGGTGGGGGTGATGGTGAATTCAAGACCGTCAACGGTTACGGCTTCCTTAAGGTTTACCGCAGCGGCAACGTTTGTGGGCTCGCCGTTGGTGAGAAGAAGACCGGCATCGGTTTTCTCGAATTTCGAGGTTTCGCTTGTGATGGTAACTCTGTAATCGGTGATTTCGGCACCTATTACGTCGCCCTTATCGGCGCTTACGAAGGTCATAAATGATGCCATTGAAAGAATGAGCGCAAGGGTAAGTGCTATTGCAATAACTTTTTTCATTTTCATAACTCCTTTTGTTATTATATTTTCATTATATATAATTTAAATGAATTTGTCAATAGCAAATTTAATAAAAATTTGATTGACTAACACGCTTTGAAATGTTATAATAAATTAAAATACCGAAAAAATACCGAAAGGCATTGGTTTTATGGAACAGTTAATGACTTTTATAAGAGAGAATATCTACGTTATAATGGCGGCCTTCGGCGCTATTTCCGCAGTCGTTATCGTTGTGGATAATTTCAAGGGCGCTCCCTATGAGAAAAAGCAAAAGTCGGAGATAGTTATTATAGGAATTATCTCGCTTCTTATCTGTCTTTTCCTTGCGAATCTTGCAAACTGGTTTTTCTTCCGCGACAATATGTTTGCAATGGGCAAAAATTACACCTTCCTTGAGCTTTTTGAGCGTGCGGGCTTTACCTTCTATGCAGGACTTTTCGTCTTCACCGGCGCACTTGCACTTCTCTTTAAATTGAGAAAATACGACGTTAAAAAGCTTTTCTATTATATCACCCCCGCAATTCCGCTTTTCCACGGCATTGCAAGAGTCGGCTGCGCTATTGACGGCTGCTGCTACGGCATTCCCATCAATCTTCAGATCGGCGATATAGTTATAGAAACCTTCCCCACACAGTTTTGCGAAAGCCTTTTCCTTTTCATTCTCTTCTATCTGCTCGAATACAAAATTCAGCGCGCAAGAACGGTAACCTATTTCACCTCTTATGCGGTTTTCCGTTTCCTTATTGAATTCTTAAGAGGCGACGACAGAGGATATCTCCTTCGCAACGTTCCGCTTTCTCCCTCACAGCAAATGGCGCTCGTTGTTATTGCAGTTGCGGCAATATACCTTATAGTAACAAAGCTTTCAAAGTCGGAAAAAGCAAAGAAGGCACTCCTCGTTTCGGCGGTTGTTGTTCCTTTAATAGCATTTACCGTTGTTTCCTCTGTAATTGTAACGAATGCAAGAGCAAAGGATAAAGAGGACCTTGAAACCTTGGTTTCCGAATATTTTATCGTACTTTCGGACCGCGCGGTTTACGATTTTGACATTTCAACCGCTACTGATGAGGATATTGCGCTTTACAAGGCAGAGTCTGCCGAGGCGGTTAGAGCTTTCCTTACAAAAGCCTACGGCGTTAAGGATCAGCGTTACTTAATCCTTACCGAAAGAAGCGTGGGTCTTGTGCTTGAAAGCCTTGAAGAAATTTTAAACGACGGATATGCACTTGACGTTCACAGTCTTGTAAAGATGGATAAGGTCACATTTGGCGGAAGCTATCTTAACGCAAACAACACCGCTTATGCGGAAATGACCGTTGAAAAGGGCGGTTCAAACGTTGTTTATGCAATGCAGTTTTTGAATTCAGACGGACGTTGGTTTATTTCTTACATCTACGAAAAAGCATAGAATTCGAAGGAGCACCCGAAGGGGTGCTCCTTTTTTGTCGAATAAAATTTTACTTTTTTTGAAAAAACACTTGATTTTTTCCTTTTTTTGTGGTATTATAATTAGGCTAAAAGTTAAATATCGCGGAGTAGAGCAGTCTGGCAGCTCGTCGGGCTCATAACCCGGAGGTCGTTGGTTCAAATCCTTCCTCCGCAACCAGTAACGAAAGCCACCCAATAGGGTGGTTTTTTGTTTTTGATATGAAGAAAAATCAAAAACCTACAGCCTTCGGGTTATGAGAGTAGCGGGCGTGGTTTAATAACTAAAGCAGAAGCCTATCAACTCCCCCGAGAATTTTACCGCGTAAGGGTGTTATCTATAAAAGTGTTAAGAAAATACAATATGTTGGGGAGAAAGCACACTGTTTGACATAATTTGACAATCGGGTGGGAAAGTAGTATATGAAACAAACCAACATCCAAACGAATTATCCGATGATAATCGTGAATAAGGTTCTGCGGCAGGAACAAGCTTTCCTCTTTCTTTTTTTTAATCTTCCATTGATAATAAAATATTAAAATTAAACAAATATAAATCCCGAAATTCGCAATGAATTTCGGGATTTATTATTAATCAAACAGCATAAAGGAGCTTGTAACTACAAAATTTAATATCAAGTTGATAGATAAATACACACTCTTTTTTAAATTTTACGGTAAAGCAAATCACATAGTGACAGAAAATCAATTATCTTTCTTATAGTTTCGGGCGCTGCTATAGTTTGAAATTCAGTTATATGTTTCAACACGACAAAAAGCTCACCCGTGATAACAGCCTATTCTTATAATCCGATATTCTCTAAAAATTTCTTTGTAGCATCAGCCTTATCTGCAGGTATAGTCTGATTATATTTCAACTCATTCAATGCATTCCTTGCGTGACCACAGAAAATCAGTTTAAACCATCTGCGAATCTCCATAAATGGGGTTAGCCATCTATGTTTTTGCAAAACCGGATAATGGAATTTAATAATGTCATATGGAATAAATATCTTCGACAGTGCATACTTAATCCGTCCACCTTTTTTCTGTTGATGAATAGTTATGCGATTTTCATTGCTGCCATACACTCCACCACGTAAAATATAATCTTCCATTTGTTGAGAGATAATATCATATTGCTCGTTCAAAAACCATATCCGGCTCAACTTGCGCGCCGCATTTGCAAACTTTAATAGATTTCCTTGACCAAGTAATTCATCTCGTTTTTTTGCATCAGCATTTTGAACACTATCTAAAATCAAAAGATCTATGAAAGGCCTTATGCCGCACCCACCATTTTCAAAATGCTTTGCCATGTGAGCAATATGATAAAAATAGAACATTTCATCCGACATTTCATATAAAAAAGCATACCCGTCCCGAATCACCGCCATATCCCAAACATTTTTTAGAACATTTGAGGATTCATTTGCAATTCCATCCTCAACAAGATCATAATGTAATTCGATATGAATATTTGTAGGAGCGAAAAGAGATATATCATGCGACCCTTTTCCGTGATAGATATATCCATATCCATCAACTAAAACAGACTTGGCTTTTTCTGAATCACTTTCGTGAACCAAAATATCAATATCACAGCTTGTTCTCATCCACGGTTCGGGGTAATAGTTTCTTATAACTGATCCTTTTAACGGCATAAAAGGAATTTGTGCTTTTTCAAGTGCTTCACAAAGATTTTCATATTCGTATCTTAATCGTTCATAACGATAGACCGCTTTACGAATATATTTTTCGAGGTCACTATTTTCTTTAGAGATTAGCTCATTTTGCTTTAGTCCGAAAACCAGAAGATGAACAATATCGTGTTTAGACGATATTTTCAACAAATCATGGAGCATGTCAGGTGAGTAATTATTCTTTTCTTCTTCTGTTAGCTTCGTTCCACAGATCGCAGAACGCAGCAAAGCGAAATGTAATTGAATTGTTCTTTGCTCCATAATTACTCTCCAAAATTAAAATCAAAACAATACATTAAGGAAACATCTTTCAAATACTCAAAATGTCAGCTATTCGTTTACAAGCAAAACCATCACCATACGGGTTGCTTGCCTTCGACATTGCATCATACGCTGTCTGATCTTCAAGCAACAATTTGAAGTTTTCATAGATGACCTGCTCGTCTGTACCAACTAATTTCAAGGTTCCAGCCTTAATTCCTTCGGGACGTTCTGTTGTATCACGCATGACAAGAACCGGCTTACCAAGTGACGGAGCTTCTTCCTGGATTCCGCCACTATCTGTCAAGATCATATAGCTACGGGCAAGGAAATTATGAAAATCAAGAACCTCCAGCGGTTCAATAATATGTATTCTATCGCATCCACCCAATTCCTCATCTGCAGCTTGACGAACTACAGGATTCATGTGGATAGGGTAAATTGCCTTTACATCGGGATGCTCATCCATGACACGACGAATCGCACGGAACATATTGTGCATGGGTTCACCGAGATTTTCACGGCGATGCGCTGTAATCATGATAAGACGACTATCTTTCGCCCACTCCAATTCCGGATGTGTATAGTCATCACGGACGGTGGTTTTCAGTGCATCAATCGCAGTATTTCCTGTAATGTAAATCGTGCTTGCGTCCTTGCCTTCCTTTACGAGATTTGCTTTGGAAAGCTCTGTAGGAGCAAAATTATATTTAGAAATAATCGACACCGCTTGACGGTTGAATTCCTCCGGATAGGGACTATAAATATTGTATGTGCGAAGTCCTGCTTCCACATGACCGATTGCGATCTGCTTGTAGAAACACGCAAGGGCGGTCACAAACGTAGTTGACGTATCGCCATGAACGAGAACTACATCGGGTTTTACTTCATCAAGAACATCCCCGATTCTATTCAAGATGCTCGTTGTGATGTCAAATAAAGTCTGTCCTGCTTTCATGATAGAAAGGTCATAATCAGGTACAACATTGAACGTATCCAGAACCATATCAAGCATTTGACGGTGTTGTCCCGTTACACATACTACGGTGTTGAAACTTTTTCTGGTTTTAAGCTCATTCACCAATGGGCACATTTTTATTGCTTCGGGTCTTGTGCCAAAGACCAGCATAACTGTTTTCATTTTGTTACCTCTTTTCTGTTTTTTATAATTTTTGCAGGGTTGCCAACAACAGAATACTCTGGAATTGATTTTGCAACTACTGCACACGCTCCTATTATAGAACCTTTACCAATAGTAACACCTGGTAATATGGTTACATTACCACCTATCCATACATCATCTTCAATTATTACAGTTCGCTCATCAGAACCCCCTGCATACACATCGGTATATCGGTTTGTTCAAATGAATGATTTTGTGTATAGATTGTGCAGTTTGGTCCCATCATTACATAATCACCGAGGATTACTTTCCCACCTAATCTTGCATCGATACCAATACCAGAATAACTACCGATTTCACATATTGAAGAAAATATAGCTCCGTGTTCGATGTTCACAGATTTTCCGCACTTATCGCCCAATATCAATCTACAGCAGAAGCGACGAATAACCCCCCAGAAAAAGTTTCCCAACTCTTGAATGAGAAGCAGGTAAATGTATTGCAATAGCTTTATATAATAATAGTCAGTCCGAGATATTTTTTTATTTTTCTCATATACTGCCTCCGTGGCGTTTGGG
>JAZRNU010000081.1:0-8318 GCA_045648325.1 Eubacteriales bacterium
GCATAGCCAACGGTGACGGGAGCCTCAAAGCCGGGCACCAGACGCTTGAAGGAGTTGGTGCTGGGGTTGGTCAGTGCGCAAAGGGAAGCGATATGCTTGTGCAGACCGCCCATGAAATAGTGCGCGGTCTCGCTCAGATGTGCGTAGCCGTTATCGTCGGAGAATACAGGCTGGCCATCCTTCTTAAGAAGCATATGTACGTGCATACCGCTTCCTGCCTCACCGTAGATGGGCTTGGGCATAAAGGTTGCGGTCTTGTTGTATGCAAGTGCAGTGTTATGAATGATGTATTTGATCATCATTGAAGCATCGGCCATTTTGGACATAACTCCGAGCTGGGGCTCGATTTCAAACTGACCGGAAGCAGCAACCTCGGGGTGATGGTAGTTGATTTCAATGCCTGCGTCCTTCATATACATGCACATCTGGCTGCGGCACTCGTATGAGGTGTCAAAAGGCTTTGCGATGTGGTAAGCCTTTTGCTTTGCAACAACACAGCCTTTACCTTCAACTGCGCTATTCCAATAAGACTGCTGGGTATCAACGTTGAAGCCAACGCTGTTGGGGCTTATTTCCCATCCTACCTGATCGAAAAGATAAAATTCAAATTCGGGAAGAACGAGCATTGTATCTGCAATGCCGCTGTCTTTGAGATACTTTTCGGCAGCAAGAACGATATTTCTGGGGTACTGTGCCAAAGGACGGTTTTCGGGATTGTCAATGATCATTGCATTACCGGTCATGGATAATGTGGGAATCTCACAGAAGGGATCGATTACCGCAGTATCGGGATCGGGGATAAATACCATGTCGCTCTTTTCAACAACGGCATAACCGTAGTTGGAAGCATCGAAGCCGATACCGCTTTTCATAGTGTCTTCAGAAAAGTTTTCGGCAGGGATAGTAACGTGGCGGAACTGACCGTTGATATCAACCATTTTGAAATCAACCATCTTAATGTCATTGTCTTTGATGAGCTTAAGAATGTCTTTAACTGTTTTTGCCATTAATATACAACTCCTTACGGAAATTTATTTTTAAAACATATATAATTATATCATTTTTTGATTTTACAGTCAATAACCGACAGAAAAAAATCTCGAATTGAAACGAAAAAAACAGTGCCCGAATCTATTATTCAGACACTGTTTTGTAAATTAAAGCAAACCGGGACTCTTGCCGTAAACGGTTTCGTAACGGGAAATAAGCGATGAATAAATATCCTTTGGTATATCGAGATTTCCTTTGCCAATACCGAGGCTTACGTCGGGCTTCACGTTGCCGTGATAATCGCTTCCGCCGCTTTCGGTAAGCGAAAAGGTTTTTGCGATTTTCTTCGATAAATCTATCTGCTCGTTTGAATAAGAAGAATGCATCGTTTCAATTCCGCAAAGACCTGCATCTAAGAGAGTCGGTAAAATTTCTATAAGCGTTTCTGCTGAAACGTCCTTTAAAGGGTGAGCAAGTATCGGCAGTGCCTCAATTTCGCGCAAGAAAGTAATTGCATCAACTAACTGAAGTCTTACGGGCTGAACGTAAAATCCCGCTTCGTCTGAAAGCAATGTTTCAAAAGCTTCTGAAACAGAATTGACGTAGCCCTTATCAAGAAGCTCCTTTGCAACGTGTGCACGGTTTGCGTTTCCGTTTACGTTTCTCTTTTTAACGTCGGCATAGTTGATATTGTAGCCTGCGGCGTTAAGACGCTCGATCATTTCAATATTACTGATTTCTTTAAGCACGTGAAATTCCTTTGCAAGGTATTCAACCCTGCCGTAATATTCGGGCTTGATAAACAGACCGAGAAGATGAAACTCGTCATCGCCGTGACAGCATGAAAGCTCCGTGCCGGGAACAGCTGTAACTCCCAGTTCTTTTGCTTCGCGCATAAAATCGGGCAATCCGGAAACGGTGTTGTGATCAGTAAGGGCAATAATAAGGCCAAGACGTGCCGCTTCTTCAATAAGATGACGCGTTTTATCACTTCCGTCTGAATGCACGGAATGTGTGTGAAGATCGCATCTCATAACCGTTTTCCTCCCTTTGAAATCCGAATAAACAAAAAGGAACTTTTGCAGTTCAAAAGCTCCTTTTTGATGGACCGAGTGACAGCAGTCGAACCTGCGGCCTCTTGAACCCCATTCAAGCGCGCTACCAAGCTGCGCTACACCCGGAAATTATGCGCTATTTTCTAGCGCCAAATAATTGTAACTCAAAAAATCGTTTTTGTCAAGAGCTAATTTGAATAAAAATGATTTTTTTCTTATATTTTATAAATTTGTGCCGTCACGGTACTTCTTCGGAGAGACCGACGTATACTTTTTGAACACCTTTGAAAAATAACTCTGATCCTCAAAGCCGCAAAGCATTGCAATGTCAACAAGGGGAATAGACTTGTCTGCAAGTAACCTTTTTGCGTATTTTATCTTTAAAAAGTTTATGTAATCAAAAATGCTTTTGCCGGTTTGCTCCTTAAAAATTTTTGAAAATGAGGAGCGGCTGAGATATACGTGGCTGCAAATATCGTGTATTGTGATTTTCTCGGCAACGTGGTCGCGCATATATCTTATTGCCTTGTAAACCGAGTCTGAATATCTTATGTGACTGAAATTGAAAATGTAATCAATATATCTGTGTAAGATTGCAGCAGAGGTTCTTGAAAGGGATTCGGTATTTGTTGAACGCTCAATTTCCTGAATATAGCTGTTATTGAAATTAAACAGCTCGTTTATATTTCCGCCTGCGTCGATAGAAGCGCGGGAAAGAACAACTATTAACTCGGTAATTCGCGTTTTTTTATCTTCGAATGTAAAATGACCCGATAAAAATATGTGTCCGAGAAGCTCGTTGATAAGCGCAAGCACGTTATCGCGGTCACGCTCAGCAATAAGCTCACGTATCTGCGTTTCGTATTTTATGGGATAGCTGTATGATTCGCTTGTTGAGTTTTCCGTGTAAAGCTTGTTAAGTATCTGATCGTTGCTGATGTGCGAAACCGATACCGAAACGGAATTTTTTGAAAAAGAAGTTGCAAGTCGTCTTAAAATTTCGGAAACCGAGTTTATTTTCGTGGTTGAAATGCTTGGTAAGGTTCTGATAAAGTTTTCGTGTGTTGATTTGTCGTCAAGTGTGAAAACGGTATCGTCGTAATCACCCAAAACTGCTGGACCAACGGCAATTCCCCCGATACACTCGTCGTCTTCGGTTACGGGAGAAATGCAAAAGGCAAGACCGAGAGAACAATAATAAATGTATTTTCCGCCCCAACGCAACGATTCGTTCAAACCGTAGAGATGAGTGTTTGCGACATCGCAATCGAATGCGCAGTTATTACAACAAGAGCAACCACAGGGAAAGCTGTGGTTGCTCTTATCTATTGCAAAGCTGTTTATTCCGGTAACGTCAGACAGATGAACACAAGCATCGGAAATGCCAGAAAAAATATCGCTTTTCAACTAAATCACCAAAAAATACCCACCGTACCGTGTGACACGCAAATTCAAAAACCCGAAAAAAGAATCAGGCGGATAACGGTCCCGTAAACATCGGGCTTCCAACGTCCTGCAAAGCAGGGAGGCCTGCGCACACAGTAAACGGAGTTTATTATCCAAATTTTGAATGTTTGTTAGTTTTGATTTGCTTATATCATCACCAATAAAGCAGGAAAAAATCAGTTCTGAAGATCGTATTCGCCGTTTAAATCTTCGTTAAATGCTGCAACAACCGCATCAAATTCTGCATCATCATCGATGGTTGAGTAGTATTCCTCGTTTGTTGCATCGTCGGTATCGACTCTTAATACAACGTATTCGCCGTCCTCGTTGTCGCTGCCGTCCTCGTTGATGGGAATAAGCGCAATATAGGTGTTGCCGTTTAATTCAAGAGCGTCAAGTACCTCGAAATCCTGTTCGTTGCCGTCATCATCGGTAAGGGAAATGAGATCGGGAGAAAAATCCTCGTCCTCGTCAAATCTGTTTTTGATATCGTCTGCCATTGTAAAAGCTCCTTTCGGTTTATACATATATTTTACTATCTATTTTCGAATTAGTCAATATATTATTGATTATTATTTCAGTCTTTCTATTGACAATAAAACAGTAAAATTGTTATAATATATGCCGTTGATAGCAGATTGTGCTGATTTTTGCATAAGACGTCTGCAATTGACATTATTTTTAAACGGAGTTACGAAAATGATTGAGAAAAGATTGGTATCCGAATATTTTGGCGAGCAGGTATTTAACGATCAGGTAATGCGTGACAGATTGCCCGAAAATATATATAACAGCCTTCAAAAGACTATCAGAGAAGGCGCACACATAGAAAATGACGTTGCACAGGTTGTTGCAGAGGCAATGAAGGTCTGGGCTATCGAAAAGGGAGCAACTCATTATACTCATTGGTTTCAGCCGATGACAGGCATTACCGCCGAGAAGCACGATGCTTTTATAGTTCCTGCCGACGGTGGCAGAGTTATAATGGAATTTCATGCAAAAGAGCTTATTAAGGGCGAGTCCGATGCTTCGAGCTTTCCTTCGGGCGGACTTCGTGCAACCTTTGAAGCGCGTGGTTACACAGTATGGGATCCCACCTCGTTTGCATTTGTAAGAGATGGCACTCTCTATATCCCCACGGCGTTTTGCTCTTATTCTGGCGAAGCGCTTGATATGAAAACACCTTTGATGCGTTCAAACGAGGCAATAAACAGGGAAGCGCTCCGTGTGCTTAAATTCTTTGACGATGATTGCCCCAAGCGCGTTTACGCAACAGTTGGTGCAGAACAGGAATATTTTCTTGTTGATAAAGAGTCTTTCATGAAGCGTAAGGATCTTCGTTTTACCGGAAGAACTCTTTTCGGCGCAAGACCTCCGAAGGCCCAGGAGCTTGAGGATCATTATTTCGGAAATATCAAAGAGCGCGTTGCCGCCTTTATGAAAGAGGTTGACGTTGAGCTCTGGAAGCTTGGCGTTTACGCAAAAACAAAGCATAACGAGGTTGCGCCCGCGCAGCACGAGCTTGCCCCCGTGTTCTCGCTTTCAACCGTAGCGGCAGACCATAACCAGCTTATTATGGACGTTTTAAAGAAGGTTGCAGAGCGTCAGAACCTTGTTTGTCTTCTACACGAAAAGCCGTTTGCAGAAATTAACGGCTCGGGCAAGCACAATAACTGGTCGCTTAATACCGATACGGGGGTTAAAATATTCAAGCCCGGAAAAAATCCCGAAACAAACTATAAATTCTTGCTTTTCGTTGCCGCAATTCTCAAAGCAGTTGACAAATATGCCGATATTTTAAAGGCTTCCGTTTCAACGGCGGCAAACGATCAGCGCCTTGGCGGAAACGAAGCACCTCCTTCGATAATTTCTATTTATCTTGGAAACTATCTTGAAGCAATTTTTGAGGCGATTTCAAAGGGAGAAAACTTTGAGCACGTTTCATCCACCTATGTCGGCACAGGCGTTGACAGTATTCCTATGTTTAAACGCGACACCTTTGACAGAAACCGCACCTCACCCTTTGCATACACAGGAAATAAATTCGAATTCCGTATGGGTGGCTCTTCACAGTCGGTTTCGGGAAATATTGCCGTAATTAATACAATAGTTGCAGATGCGCTTTCCGATTTTGCAGACAGACTTGAAGCTTCAAACGACCCCGAAGCCGAAAAGATAGCAATTATCAGAGATACCTATAACGAGCACAAAAGAATAATTTACAACAATAACAACTATTCCGAAGAATGGGCAGAGGAAGCTGCAAGAAGAGGGCTTAAAAACCTTAAAAGCTCGGTTGAAAGCTACAATGCCTACATTGACCCCAAAAATATAAGCTTGTTTGAAAAACATAAGATATTTACCGAGGCGGAGCTTCACGCAAGATATGAAATCTATCTTGATATATATTCAAAGACTGTAAAGATAGAAGCCCTTACAATGCTCGATATGGCCAAAAAAGAGATTTTGCCTGCGGTCATGAAATATGAAAGCAAGCTTCTTGAAAACCGCAAAGCAAAGCTTGAGCTTGGCATTGATAATGAAATAGACGTTTCATTGATTTCACGCTACGGAAAGCTTTATTCAAACGCATTGAGTTGCGTTGAAGCGGTTGAAAACCGTATTTCTGCGGCAGACGGTATTTCAGAGGTCTATGAAAAAGCAAGCTTCTATGCCGAAACCGTATTAAAGTCTATGACCGATTTGAGAACTGTTTGCGACGAGCTTGAAAAGGTAACAGAAGAAAAAATGTGGCCTTTCCCGACCTATACCGATTTGTTATTTAACGTATAAAATAAGCCCCGCAGTTCGGGGCTTAAATTTTTTTATGTAAAAATTAAAAAATAGATTGACAAATCGCTAAAAATGGTCTATAATATTCAAGGTTAAAAATGCACTTGTAGCTCAGGTGGATAGAGCAACTGCCTTCTAAGCAGTGGGCCAGGAGTTCGAGTCTCTTCAAGTGCGCCAAATAAACGAGCCATTCAGAAGAGTGGCTCGTTTGTTTTTTTATCTTTGGATAGATAAATAGTATTATTATATATTGAAAATTCTGTATAATTGTGTTATAATAGATAAGAATGGTAAATAACCATTTAATTACAAAAAAATTATTTTATGGAGATGTATAAATATGGCAAACAAAATTTTAATCGAAACTTCAGCAAGACACGCTCACGTATCAAGAGAGGATCTTGATATTCTCTTCGGCGCAGGCTACGAGCTTACCAACAAAAAAGATCTTTCACAGCCCGGTCAGTTCGCTTGTGAAGAAAAAATCACTGTAACAGGTCCTAAGGGTTCTCTTAAGATGTCTATCCTCGGCCCCGTTCGTCCCGCAACCCAGGTAGAGGTTTCTCTTTCCGATGCAAGAGCACTCGGCATAAAGGCTCCCATTCGTGAGTCCGGCGATATCGCAGGCTCTGCTTCCGTTGTTATCGAAGGCCCCAACGGTAAGGTTGAGATCGCAGAGGGCGCAATCATTGCAAAGCGTCACATCCACGTAACTCCCGAGGAGGCTCTTGACCTCAATATTTCCGATAAGGAAATCGTAAGCGTTAAATATGCTGACGGAACCGGCAGAGATATCATCTTCGGTGACGTTGTTGTAAGAGTAAGCCCCAAATTCTCCGGCGCAATGCACATTGATACCGACGAAGCAAACGCAGGTGCAATCGCAGGCACTGTTTACGGCGAAATCGTAAAATAATTTATTTTCGGAGGCATCTTTTGAAGCATGTAATTATACACACAGACGGTGCCTGCAGCGGAAATCCCGGTCCCGGCGGTTATGCGGCTATCCTTGATTATAACGGTTATACAAAAACCGTAAAGGGTGGCGCGGCAGAAACCACCAATAACCGTATGGAGCTTTCTGCAGCTATTGAAGCGCTTTCTGTGCTTCGTGAATCGTGTGACGTAACGATATACAGTGATTCCAAATATCTTGTTGACTCGGTAACAAAGGGTTGGCTTTATTCATGGCAGAAAAAAGGCTATAAGAAAAGCGACGGTAAACCCGTATTGAATGTTGACCTTTGGGAAAAGCTTATAAAGCTCCTTGGTTACCATAATGTTGAATTTATTTGGGTAGAGGGTCACAACGGTAATGAGAAAAACGAGATGTGTGACCGTATTGCTGTTGAGATGTCTGAAAAATATAAGAAATAGAAAGCAAGAAAACTATGAGAAAAGTGTATGCCGATAATGCCGCTACAACGCAGGTAAGACGTGAGGTATTAGACGAAATGATACCGTATTTTCTTGAAAATTACGGTAATCCTTCGTCTTTATATCAAAGAGGTGTAACTGCAAAAACGGCGATAGATAAAGCAAGAGCGCAGGTTGCGGCAGTTATAAATGCAAAACCCTCAGAGATATATTTTACCTCGGGCGGCTCAGAAGCAGATAACTGGGCAATTCGCTCTGCATTGAAGCTTAAAGCTTCTAAGGGTAAGCATATAATTACCACAAAAATTGAGCATCATGCAATTTTACACACTCTTGCAGCTCTTGAAAAAGAAGGTGCGGAGGTTACCTATCTTGAGGTTGGCTCAAACGGAATTATAAGCATTGAGGATCTTAAAAACGCAATAAGACCCGACACGGTGCTTATTACCGTTATGTTTGCAAATAACGAGATCGGTACAATTCAGCCCATAAAAGAAATAGGCAAGATTGCAAAGGAACAGAAGATCCTTTTCCATACCGACGCGGTTCAGGCGTTTGGCCATGAGGAAATTGACGTTGAGGAAATGAATATTGATTTCCTCTCAATTTCGGGTCATAAGCTTTACGCGCCCAAGGGAATTGGTGCGCTCTATGCAA
>JAZRNU010000082.1:0-7485 GCA_045648325.1 Eubacteriales bacterium
GTAATCATCGGCACCCCCGCACAAATTGCGGCGGCTCTTGAAAAGGACAATACTGCCGCTTACGACAGAATTGCCGCAAGAGCAGACGAGCTTTTGGCTCTTACCGACTCCGCTGACGTTGTTGCAACCCTTAAAGAAATAAAGGCTGCAAATAACGACTTCAAGAAGGCTGTTAACAAGGCAGACTTTGCTTCCGCAGCAGCAGCCCTTGAAAAGATAAACTCACTTGCAACACCCCTTGTTACAAACAACACCTTCGGCGATGCAGAAACCCCGAGCATCAGAACTGAAATTACGGCAATATCCGAAAGATATTCTGTGAGATATAAGGCGTTTTCAAAATAAAACGTTTATTTTAAAGAATATAAATGAGGAATAGTTATGAAAAGAATTATCTCATCAATTTTAACGCTTATAATGCTCGCAACAGTTGTTTGCGGTATTTCAAGCTGTGGCAAAAACAGTAAAAGCACCTATAAGGGAAGCCTTGAGCTTGAACTTAACGCAAACGGAAGCTACAGCTCTGTAAAATCAAAGGGCAAGGAGATCATTACCGAGTCGGGTAAGGGTGGATTTTTCATCTACGATTTTGACACCAAGAGCTACTACCCCATTACCGCAAGCTCTGTTACCAAAAAGGGAAACGTTGTTACCTTTAACGGCGGCAACACCGAGCTTAACGTATCACTTACCGCAACGCTCGAAAGCAAAAACGGCTCCGTCACCTTCAGAGGCACCGTTAAGGATCTTACCGGCAACGACCGCCGCTTCAGAGTTGAGCACTCTCTCCCCATCGACGCAGAGGGCTGGAGATTTGGCATCAACTTAAACGAATCTGAAAAGATCCAGGGAAAAGAGCAGTTTATAAATCACTATACCGTTCTTTCCAAGATCTATCAGGCAAACTACCCCTACGGCTCTGTTTCAAACGATGAAATAGGCATTGCGGCTTCAACACTCTTTGAGTCGCCCGTTGTTTACGATTTCTACTATGACAACGAAACAAAGCTCTTTACACAGGCTTTCTACATGGGTCTTTCTTCGTTGACCAAAAACCCCTCCGAGGGAAGCTTCTCCTTCGTGCTTTACGACTTTGAGGGCTACTACGGCTCGAGAGGCGCGGCAGACGGAATGTATAAGCTCGTGCCCGAGGCATTTGAAACAAAGGCAGAGGATCACGGCAACTGGCTTTTCCAGCAAAACGCCTACTATAATCTCCCCGGCGTTTTGGATTATCTTGCAGTATTTAACGAAACTCCCAACTATATAAGCGACGAGCAGTACGGCGTAGCATCGGCAAAATACGTTGCACCCGCCGAGATCTGGATCTCGTGGTACGATTATTCCGGACCCAACGCAGTGCCCACTGCATCGGAGCTTTTGTCAAAGCTTGAAAATATGCTCACAATGCCCGAAACGGCAAAGGATATGTACGATAACGTATCTCAAAAAGACATTGCAACGGCAATTTTCAGCAGCGGCTACTACATAAACAAGAATAACGAATACTGGAATGCAGGCTGGAACTCCTCTTACAACCAGATAATGTGCTTTATTGCAAACGGTAACCCCAATATTCCCGCACCGAGCAACTACAGCATTCACCGTCAGATTTACAATGATGAGGAAGCAAGAGCAGCATCGGAGGGCTACAAGGTAACCGCACTTTATATTGACAATGCAAACTTCGGCTCAATTACAAATCTCGACTACAATACCGCAAACTACAAATACAGCAGCTATCCTCTCCTTTGGAGTAACTCCGGCACCCTTGCACTCCCCTTGGGCTACTCTACCTGGGAATATATTGATGCGTTCACCGCAGAAGAAAGCGATAAGATCTCTCTTGGCAACATCGCATTCCCCGATAACGGCAGTGCAACCGCACTTGCTCACTTCTTCGATATCCCCGGCGGCGAAATCGGTAACTCCTGGGGACAGACCGACGAGGAATTTATGTTCCGCCGTGTAAACGCTTATCAGAAGCCCTGGGCACTTCTCCTCACTCAGGCATTTAACGACGTATTTGAGGGCGTTGTAGACAAGACTCAGGCAAACTACTACGGTAAGGAGCTTCTTATGAAGCGCGCACTCTTCTGGGGCGTAATGTGCAATCCCATGACCCTTACTGCCGACACCACCGCACTTGAAAGCGTAAGACCTCTTATGGTAAAATACGGCACCGCACAGAAGCTTGTTTCCGAAGCGGGCTGGGAGCCCATAACCCACGCGGTACCCACCTCAAGCGCAATAAGCTGTGAGCGTTACGGCAACGGCTCGGGCGAGGCAGTATGGTTTACCTTAAGAGCAAACAAGGATAATGCGGAAAACGAGGGCATCTACGTTCCGCTTCCCAACCTCGGTATCAAAAAGAGCGACTACAACAAGCTCGTTGCATTCGATATAATTGCAAATAAGGTGCTTGACGTAACCGTTGATGGCGATATTATGACCGTTAAATCCGACCTTGCAAATAAAGAGGACGTTGCGGCTGTAATCATCGGCACCCCCGCACAAATTGCAAAGGCTCTTGAAAAGGAGAACAACGCCGCTTATGACAGAATTGAAGCAAAGGCTGACGAGCTTATAAAGCTTGCTCCCAAAAAGCTTTCCGATTCCGCCGAAGCAGTTGCAACCCTTAAGGAAATAAAGAAGGCAAACAACGAGTTCAAAAAGGCTGTTAACAAGGCAGACTTTACTTCCGCCGCAGCGGCACTTAAAAAGATAAACGAGCTTGCAACGCCATTTGTTACAAACAACACCTTCGGTGCGGTTACGACTCTCGATATCAAAACCGAAATCACCTCAATATCCGAAAGATACTTCGAAAGATATGAAGCGTTTTCAAAATAAACGTTTAATATAAAAAATATAAAAAGGAGCAAAAGTTATGAAAAGAATCACGGCAATCATTTTGGCACTTATCCTTTGTCTTGGCCTTCTTTCTGCCTGTGGCGATAGCGGAGCCAAGTCTATCCCCTATGATTACGGCGATGGCTTTAAGCCCTATTCACCCGAAATCACCATAAGCGTGGCAAACCCCATGGCAGACGATCTTGTTTCTTATCTTTCAGCAAAGGGCGATAATCAGGAAAACAACGCCTGGAACCGTCTTTACAAGGAAAAGCTTGGAATAAAGATCAAGTACGATTACAGCTTCGGTATGCTTGCAGGCTATACCGAGAAGCTTTCAGCTGCAAGCATGGCTGACAAATTCCCCGATCTCGTTTATACCGGCTCGGGCGAGTTTTCCTACAGCCTTATCAAAACCATGTACGAGATGGATCAGCTTGCCGATCTTACCGATGCAATCGAAAAGCTCGCTTCCGATGATCTTAAGGAGTCTTACGAGCTTGCAGGCGCTGAAATTTTCTACCCCGCAACCTTCCAGGGTAAAAAATACGCAATGCCCCAGATAATCGGTGCAGAAAACGAAGCATACACCTACTACTTCCTCCGTAAGGACTGGCTTGACAACTTAAACCTTTCCGTTCCCGAAACCTTTGAGGAGCTTCTTGCAGTTTGCGAGGCATTTGGTAATCAGGATCCCGACGGAAACGGTCAGGACGATACCTACGGCCTTTCCATGGGCGGCGACTTCAGAGAAACCGCATCACTCTTCTTTGCGGCTTACGGCGCATATCCCGGTCAGTGGATAAAGAATGAGGACGGCACAGGCCTTGTATACGGCAGCTACACCGAAAACACCAAGCGTGCAATCGCACAGCTTCGCGAAATGTATAAAACCGGCGCACTTAACCCCAACTTCACCGAAACCACCTGGGACGGCACCTATACCGAATTCAATATGGGTAAGGCAGGCGTTTTCATGGGTAAGGTTTATTATCCCTTCCTTCTTGAAAACCTCATTCAGAGAAATCCCGATGCCGAGATAGTTGCCGTTAAGGCAATGGCAGTTGACGGCGGCGACGTTAAGATTATGACCGCAACCAACGCAGCTGCATATTTCGTAATGAACGCAAAGTGCGTATACCCCGAGGCAATGGTAAAGATGTTTAACGTTTATCTCGATACTCAGCTCAATCCCGAGTCTATCGAGCAGTACTACGAGCTTGTTGTTGATGAAGCAACCGGCAAAAACATCTGGACTATGTCACCCGTTAAAACCTCAATGCCCGGCGAAAACGCAAGAAAAGCAAATAGAGTTGTAGAGGCTCTTCGCGAAGGCACCAAGGAGGGACTCTTCCCCCATCAGGAAGCTCTTTACGATCAGGTAAAGACCTTTGAAGAAACCGGCTCCGCATCACTCTACGGCGACAATATGCTCTGGTGTGAGGGCGGTACCGAAGCAACCATTCAGGAATACTTTGATAACGATTGGTTTATGCCCATCAACTTCAACGGCGCAAAGACCGATAGCATGATCCTTTACGGCGATGATCTTTACGGCGGCGAGGTTGGCGGATTTATCCTTATGATAATTGGCGAAAATCCCATCGACACCTTCGACACCATGGAAGAAGCATGGAGAGATATCGGCGGTGCCGACGTTGAAAGAGAAATCAACGAGTGGTACAGAAGCGTTGCACTTGCAGGCTAAATAACAGTTAAAACAATAAAACACCCGTCCGTTCGGACGGGTGTTTATCTTTTTATCTAAATCCGCTATAATTATATAAAGGAGGATTTTGAAATGAAAAGAATTATAACAGAAAAAGAAATGTCAGCATTCAAAAGATATCTTGAAAAGGAAGAAAAAGCAAAAAGCACCGTGGAAAAATACATGCGCGACTTAAAAAACTTTTCTGCATTTTTAAATGGAAAAGCCGTTAATAAAACGGTAACTATAGAATATAAAACGCTTATTTCAAAGAAATACGCCGAGTCGGGAGCAAACTCTGTGCTTGCGGCAATAAACGGATTTTTCCGCTTTATGGAATGGCACGACCTCATTGTAAAGCAGTTTAAATTTCAAAAAATAAGCTATTATCCCGTTGAAAAGGAGCTTACGGCAGAGGAGTATTTCCGCTTGGTAGCGGCGGCGGAAGAAAATGGCGACCTTCGCCTTTCACTGCTCATGCAGACCCTTGCCGCCACGGGAATTCGCATAAGCGAGCTTGAATTTATAACCGTTTCGGCGGTAAAAAAAGGCGAAGCCGTAGTAAACTGCAAGGGAAAGCGCCGAATGATAATAATTGTGCCCGAGCTTCAGAAAAAGCTTTGCGACTATGCCTTGCAAAATAATATTGCGGGTGCTGTTTTCTCAACGGGAAGCGGCAAGGCAATGTCAAGGAGCAATATCTGGAGAAATATGAAGGCGGTTGCAATGAGTGCAGGAGTAATGCAAAGCAAGGTTTTTCCGCATAATTTCCGCCACCTTTTTGCACGAAGCTTCTACGAGATAGATAAAGACATCGTGCGTCTTGCCGACGTGCTTGGACATTCCGACGTGAACACCACGAGAATTTATACCGCCTCAACCACCCTTGAATACCGCGAGAAAATAGGCCGTATGCGGCTGATACCGTAAAATATATAAAAAATATCCGCAACAAGGTTGCGGATATTTTGTAGGTTTATGAAATTAAGGATTAGTTCCAATCGTTGAGATAAGGACCTTCGTTTTCACCCTCGTCGCTGGGAATACCGGTAATACTTACGGTGATAACGTCGTCAATTTCAAAAAGCTCAAATTCGATTTCAGGTGCATTATATTTTTTCATTTTTAGTATCTCCTTTCACCGAATTATTTCATAAATTCTGCAAGGCTTCTTACACAAGCATCAGAATATACAACGCTACCGTCTGCATATTCAATATAGCTTACTGCAACGAAATCTCTGTCAATCTGATTTTCGGGAATACCGGTAAGAACTGCAGTGAAGGTAAGAATATTAGCGGTTTTGGTGTAATAGTTCTTTGCAGCGATGTCAAGGTAAGAGGTGTTACCAATCATGCCGTTGTCGGTAATAACAAGATCTGCATCGCCGAGCTTGTCAGCAGGCATAATGAGAGTGCCCATCTTAACAACGTTTTCGTTGCTATTCTTCTCATTAAGGTTGATCTTAGTAAGGAAGCGGAGGCCTGCTTCGCCTTCGGTTCTGTACTGCGCGCCGAGAATTTCGGGTTCAGTAGTGGTTTCGCCAACATAGACATTAGCGTCAACACCGTTGATAGTGGTAATAGTGGCATCGATAGTTGCGCCACCGTAGTTGGTGTTACAGAACGAGAGGTATGCGGTATCGTTTTCGTCAACAACAGCTGCCTTTTCAAATGAAGTAGCATACTCGCCGTTAACGTAGATGTCAACAAGAGTGTCATCTTCTAAGTTGTAAGCAAACTTAACGGTAAATTCAACGCCGCTTGATGCGGTTGTATCAAAATAGTTAATGTAATCTACAGGAACTTTAGAGTTCATACCACCAAACATAACAACGTTGGTGAAGTTGTCTGCAGTATCAAACAAGAAGGTTGCAGAAGCAGTAGAAGCAACCAAGGTGTTAAGACCGGATTTATTTCCCTGCATAACGTTGTATGCGAGATCGCAGTTATAAGGAACGATTGCGTCGGGCTTGGTAGCCGAAAGGTTAACGTTAAGATTTGCACCAAGGTGAAGGGGCAAAAAACCGTCTGCTAAAAAATAATTGTTTTTAACAATCAAGCCGATTTCAAGACCGTCAACAACAACTTTGTTGTTGTAAACCAAAGCTGCTGCCTGACCTGCACCTGCGATTCCAAGAGGATCATAGCCGATAACGGAGGTAGAAGCCTCGGCGTATGCAGTCCATTCAAGCTCTTCAGGGTTGATAGGCTCCTTATAGGTGTAAGCCTTGTAGGTTTCGACAGAATCGTCGTTAGAAGTGATCACAAAGTTTTTGAAGGTAACTGAATTGTCCCAATTACCATTGGGGTCGTTTGAGGAAAGCATAATGTAGTCGCCAGCTTTTACTTCGTCAACGTAATCCACTACCAATGCGTCGTTAACGTAAACCTTAACGGTGTTACCGTTAACAACCGCTTTGTAGGTATTCCATGTACCTGCAAACAAGTTAGTGTCAGCATAGGAAGGAGATGCGTATGCAAGACCGACGCCGCTGTCGCTGCTCTCAATAGGAATCCAAGTACCCCAAGGAGCGGCCGTATCCTCGCCAACAACGCCCTCGTAGTTGGTGATCTTGGTGGCTACGCCGTTGGATACCCAGTAATCCTTGCCAACCTCTGCTGCATAAGAAGCTCTTAAGTTTATAACGGGACATGCATTTGCTTTATAAGCCTCAGTAGCAGTGGTTGTGGGAATGTAAAAGTCAACGGTAACAGTGTAGTTATCGTTGTAAGCAGAGGCATCAAAACCTGCTGAAAGGTTTGCGCCTACAGCTGCGCCCCACTCAATAGAGAGTGAGCCATCGGGATTTACTTTGAAATTGTGTGCGCCTGCACCACCGGTAGCAGTGTGCACCCAACCGTTAGCAACCGTTGCCGATGCCATGGGGATTGCCGCAAATGCGAGAGGCAATATCATGATTA
>JAZRNU010000083.1:0-1719 GCA_045648325.1 Eubacteriales bacterium
ATTCGGCTTATTTCAACGAAAAAAGCCTGATTCGCGAGATCGAGATCATCAAAAAAATGCCGCGTTCCGAAAAGAAAGCAAGCAATAAAGAAGAGTCTTCAAAGAACGGTAAAAAAGCTTTGATCGCAATAAGATTGTCGCTCTTGTTTGTTGCTCTTGCGGTCTGCTTCTACGGCTATTTTTCGGGCGGATTTAACGACGTTTTGACCAAAGCGGTAAATATCTGCACCGAATGCATCGGATTGGGTTAATAGGAGGCAAGCGGATATGAAAAGATTCTTTTTGAAATTAAAAACGCTTATTCCGACCAAACGCAAGCTTATGCAGCTTTATTTTGCTCTGCTTTTCAACGCTAATTTAAAGGGATTTTCAAGCGGAAATATCTATAAAGGCTCAACCAAGCAATTCTGCGTTCCGGGTTTGAATTGTTATTCCTGTCCCGGAGCTGTCGGAGCTTGCCCTCTCGGTTCGCTTCAAGGCTCGTTCAGTGCCGATAAAAGCACGGTATTTTATGTTTGCGGAATACTGTTGCTCTATGGTCTTCTGTTTGGAAGACTTATTTGCGGATGGCTGTGCCCTTTCGGGTTGATCCAAGAGCTTTTATATAAGATAAAAACCCCGAAATTGAAAAAAAGCCCGATCACAAGGCTCCTTTCGCTGTTTAAATATGCGGTTCTGGCGTTTTTCATTTTGATCGTGCCGATAATGTATGCCTTCCGTGATACTCCGCTTCCTGCGTTTTGCAAATATATCTGCCCCGCGGGAACGCTTGAGGGCGGCATCGGCTTGCTTGCCAATAAGGTGAACGAAAGCTATTTTTCAATGCTCGGCCCTCTGTTCACTTGGAAATTCGTTTTGTTCGTAAGCGTTGCGGTAGCAAGCGTTTTTGTGTTCAGAATGTTCTGCCGTTTTGTTTGCCCCCTCGGCGCGCTGTACGGATTTTTTAACAAGATATCGTTTTTTGGTGTTAAAGTCGAAGAGCATAACTGCACAAACTGCAATCTTTGCGTTAATCGCTGTAAAATGGACATAAGGCAGGTGGGGGACAGAGAATGTATTTCCTGCGGTGAATGCATAAGTGTTTGTCCCACGAAGGCGATTGTCTGGAAAGGCCCGTCGTCCCTTCACCTCAACCCGCCCGTCGATGATATGGTTAAAGAAACCAAGCATAAACGGTCAAAAATAATAACTCGTGCAATATCTGCAGTATTGATGCTGGCAGTTCTCATCGGCTCGTTCGTTTATTATTGGAACTCGGAACCTAATATCGAGACCCCCGAACAGTTGGGTGAAGAACAGCTTGAACGCGGAAACACTGTCGGAAGCTTGTGTTATTCGTCAGAGCTTAATATTGTTAACGGCGAAGGAATCACCGAAGAAAAGGTCGATCCTTCGGCAACGGGGAAGATAACGGTTATTAATTTCTGGGGCACTTGGTGCACACCTTGTGTAAATGAACTGCCCTATTTCGACCGAATCGCCGGCGATTATAAGGAAAGCGTGTCGGTGATCGCAATACATACCGAAATGGCAAGCGAGACCGAATCCGAGTATCTGAAGAATTATTATTCCGATAGCGACATCACCTTTGCGGTTGATCTCAAAGATGAAGCATATTACTCGATGCTCGGCGGAAGGGGAACCTATCCTTATACTGTTGTGCTTGATGAAAATGGTATAGTCAGAAAGGTATTTCTCGATGCGCTTGAATATGAAGAT
>JAZRNU010000084.1:0-5710 GCA_045648325.1 Eubacteriales bacterium
TACACAGATATTATTGCTCGTAATTCCCAAAAGCGCCGACGCCGCAGATATCACCGAGCTTTTAACAGAGGGAATATCGGCGCCGTCGCAGACGATTACCGCACCCTGAATTTGCGGTAACAGCTCGGTTATGAGAAGCGCTTTTTCGCCGCCGTTTCCGTCGTCGACTATTATGTATTTGTATTCGTTGCCGTCCTTTATCTCAGATTTGTTACCGTCTTGATCGTTATCGGTTACAGTTGTCTGGGAGCTTTTTGACTCGGTGGCATAAATATATTCGTTGCCGCTTTTCAGGGTTATCATAACGTTTACGTCACCTGCACCCTTTATGCTTTTAACAAGCTTTATAAGCTGTTTCTCGAGGTCCTTGCGATAGCTTTCTGCCGAAACGGATTTTTCGGATTGCGGCGTTTTTGTTTCACTTATAAACAGATTTGAAGCAAAAACAAGTAAAACCCCTAATAAAATAAGTAAAAGCGCCGTTTTTTTGTTAAAAAGCCGTGTCTTCATCTCTTTGATGTTAATTTTGAAATTTCCAACCATTTTTCTCACCGAAATAATATTATTTTTTCCGAAATGCAAAGTGTTTCGGTTAATAAGGTCCTTGCCTTTTTCTCATTGTTGCATTCGAGCTTAAGCTCTGCTAAATTGTATTTGCCGTCTTGGTAAATTATTACCGTTTCAATAAAATCCACTTCGATTTCTTCTTTTAATAGTGCCTGTTTAATTTCCTCCTCTAATGCATATTTTGCCGCCGCAAAGGATTTTTGATTTTCAGGCGCATTGTCTTGCGTCGAAAAATCGTATTCCGATAGGATATTTTCAAGCTTGGGCAGTATTTCGTTAAAGCCTCCGTTTATAAATGGTGCAAAGACTGTAAATGCCATATAAATCGATGCGCAAAGTTTTAAAATGCGTGCCGTTTTCTCCGAGGGTGACAGTAAAATGATTATGCCAAGCACAATGGAGGTTACCGCAACGGTTGCGATCCAGTTTTTTATGAAATCCATTCAGTTATCCTCTCCACATTATAAGTGTAACGGTAAGACAAGCAGACAGGCACGCCGCAGAGCCTGCAGTAACGGCAGTTATAAGGGCAAAGCCGCCCGAAATATCTTTAAGGCATTCTGCAATACGTGTGCTTCCGCACATCTCCGAAAGATATGCCGAAAGCCTGATGATTGCATACCTTACCGCAACGGTTACAATGGGCGCCAATGCAAGAAATGAGATAACCGCAACTCCAAAAACTCCTGTAAGAGTTTTGGCAGACAATGCACAGCCAAGGAACGTTTCAAGGCTTTCGCTGATTTGTCCGCCAAGCATCGGCACCATTCCGGTTACGGCTGCCTTTAAGCCGCTTTTGGCAACGCTGTCACCGCTCATGGCTATTACACTTTGAAATGACATAATTGCCGTGAAAACTGTGAGAATAACCGTTGTTAAGGTGATTACGGTTTTTCTGTAAAAGTTGCAAATTCCGCTTAAATCTACCGCCACGGAAAGGGATTTTGCAACAGATAAGGCAAAATAAAGAGATATTGCGGGCATTACTACGTTTGAGGATAAGAAAACGATAAGCTCGGAGGCGGCAAACAAAAATCCCTCTGACGTTATTGCCGTCTTTGCCTCACCCGATGCGGCAAGCAATGCGGTAACAACGGGTATTAAGCTTTTTGAAAAGGTTGAAATGGTCTTTATAGCAACGTCGGCGGTTACCGTAAGCTCCGAAAGCTTTGCCGAAACATAAAGTAAAACAGAGAGCATTACTGCAGAATTTACGGTTGTTTCAAGACCGTCATTAAAGAATCGGCCCTTCAAGGAATTGAATACAGCTGATGCAAAAACCGCCGTTGCCACTACCGCCAAAAACTCTTTTTCGCTTTCAAAAGCCTTTAGAAACAAATCGGTTATGTATTTTGTTACCGTGGAAAAGCCAAGCTTTTCTGTTACGTTTTCTAAAGATAGCCCCGTGCCGTAACCGTCAATATTTTCCACGCCGTTTGCCTCAAGAATTTCCGAGGCAGTTATATCTCTTGCTCCTGCAAAAATACAAAAGGCAAGCGACGCAGTAACAACCGCAGTAACGGTTATTACCATTTTAAAGACATTCTTTTTCATCATCTTGTTACCTTTACAATAAGCTCTAAAACGTTTTTGAATAGTGGCAATGCAGTTAAAACTATTGCAACCTTTCCGCACAGCTCAACCTTTGACGCTATTGCCTGTTCTCCTGCGCTCACACAGCTTTCGGCGGCAAATTCAACGATAAAAGAGATTGCCATTATTTTTATTATAATGCCAAAGCCGTTTTCGTCACTAACGGCAGATTTTACGGTGCCAATAAATGAAAATATCGGCGCCATCTCATTAACTGCAAATATAAGAATTACCACGGCAGATGCTATTGAAAGCAAAACGGAAAACTCCGGCTTTATTTGCTTTAACCAGACGGTTAAAAATGCGGCAAAAACACCAAACGCCAAAACGGAAATCAATTTAACGGCTGTCATAGGTCAAAAAGTGAACGGACGGTATCAAAAAGCAGCTTTACTTCGCCTACAACCGAAAGCAAAACTATTATCAATCCCGCGATTGTTACCATCATTGCGTGTTCTTCTCTTCCGCTTTTTATAAGAAGCTGATTCAGAATTGCAACGATTATTCCTATTGCCGCAATTTTGAATATCATTTCAATTTCCATAGTTACCTCCGCATTGCCTTATACGAGCATCAAAAACAACGCAAGACCCGACGCCGTTCCGATTATCTTGTAAAGTTTTTGTCCTTTACTTCTTTCCTCGCGAATTTCCTCGTTTTCAATTATATAGCTTTTTAAAAATTCCTCAATAACGGTTTCTTGTTCCAAAACCGTGCCCTCTCCGAGCCTTTGAAAAAGCCCGTTTATAAGCTTATACTGATTACCCGTAATCTTTTTTTGAATTTTTGCCATATCAAGGGTGCGTATTACTGCGCGCTTAAAATCGGTATTTGAAGTTACTTTATCGGATATTTCCTTATAAAATTCTCCGCCACGCTCTGCGGTTTTAACGATTGCATCAACAAGCGGTGTTTTATAAATTGATATTTCATCACAAAGTCGCTTTGTATCGGAAATAATTTCATCGGAATATTTTTGGCGTTCATTTAGCTTTTCAGCATAGCTTACCCCTATTCCCGCCGCTCCCAGCACGGTAATTACCGCCGCAAATGCTTTAATTAAAAATGTCATCACACTTCACCGTTTCCTTTACTTTTCCCGCTTTCTCGGGACCTTCTAAAAATATTATTCGCTTAACGCCTCCTGTTTTAATTATCTCTAAAACAGTTTTTCTGCTTACTATATCGTTTAAATCCTTTGCATGGACGGTTGAAATAATCGGCACACCGAGCCTTAAGCACTGCGCAAATGAGCAGACGTCGCTTTCGTCACCGATCTCGTCGCAAATTATCACGTCGGGCGACAGACTTCTTACAGAAAGCAATATTCCCTTGCTTTTTTTGTAATTTATAAGCAGATCGGTGTTGTTTCCAACGTCAAAGCCCTGCATTTCTCCCCTTTCGTCTATTAACGATACCTTTTTACCGCTGTTTGAAATAGCCCTTGCAAGAGCTCTTATTGCGGTTGTTTTTCCTCCGCCGGGAACCGATGCGATTACGGTTGTGGATATTTCTCCGCTATTGCCGCCGGTTATTATTTTATATATTTCGTCTGCAGCGTTATTTATTTGTTTTGCTATTCGTATATTAACCGACGTTACCTCTCTTACGGCTGACAAAACCTCTTTAGTGTAAACCGCCGTGCCGCAAATTCCTGCCCTGTGGCCTTTTCCAAAGGTTATAAATCCCTCGTTCATTTCTTCGGCGTGGCTGTATTCGGAGCGGTTACACAGATTATTTATTAAACGCTTCATCGTCTGACCTGTTACATAACTGCCTTCAAGCGTTATGCTTTTTCCGTTTATTGTCAGAGCGATTGGCTTGTTTGTTCTTATTCGTATTTCGTTTACGGCTTCCTTTTTTGAAATCGGTATCCGTTCAAGGCTTTCTCTAATCTCCGATGGCAAATATGCCATTACCTCGTTAAATTCCTTCATCTTTTGGTTTCCCCTTCTTTTTTCTTTAAATCTATGCAAAAGATAAAATGAATATAACAAAAAAATATCCCAACAGCATTTGCTGTTGGGATATTATATTTATATACTATTTTATACAACTGAAATAATTTCGCCATTTAAGAGTCTTTCACAGTCGGCAAGTACTTTTTCAAGCATATCGGTTCTTACCGTAAAGATACCAACGCCGTTAACCTCTGCATAACAACGGGTTGAGTCAATTCTGTAATATTCAATTATTAATTTATCGCCGTTTTTCTTGTTATAGGTTATTCTTGCGTAAAGATCCTTTTGGTGAGTGCCATCTTTAAGACCGTTCTGGGTTACGGAGAAGATTTGCTGATAGAGCTTTTTGAACTCCTCGGGAGGAAGCTCCGTTGTGCCGTGATAAACCTCAAGATTATCAAAATCGTCGCTGCAATTAAATTCATAGTTTTTGCCGTTGCCTTCAATTACAAGGCTCGAAACGTTTTTAAGTGCAACAAGACCGATCATTGAATAGGCGTATTTGTTTGCGCCGTCTTCAACAAAATAGAGAATGTCGGCAGGTACGCTGTATATAATATCTCTGCCGTCAAGCATTATATAATATACGTCTGCCATATCGTCTTTATTTCCGATGTATATAGTTACCTTTTCGGTTTTAAATGTAAGAGTCATAGGCTTGCCAAGGCCGTATACTTTGAGATTTGCAGCCGAAACGTCATCACTTACAACAGTGCCGGTTAAACCTGAAACGGATTTTACAAGGTTATCAAGGTAAACGGCATTTACGTCAAAGGCAAAGGGCTTTGTAAGCTCGAGCTGGGTTTTAATTCCCGCCTCAGCATTATTTGTTGCCTCTTCATACTCCTCAGTGGAAAGCTTGATTACGTCGATATCGTGTGAATTGGGACGAAGAAGCGTCATACCTGAAAAGTTTTCGCTTGACATCGTTGTGAAAATATCAACGGGATAAAGTGCAAAGCGGCTTACGCCCAAATCCTCTGCATAATAGGAGGATATTACGTAAACGTCATTTGAAGCGGAGCTGTTTACGTAGTAGGTTCCGTCGGGAGCCTTTGCGCCGATATAAAGGCTGTGCTTTTCTCCGTTTGCAAGTACTGCATCGATGGTTATCGAAGGCTTATCAAGACCGTAAACAGAAAGATTTTCACTGTCTGACGTTACGAATTTCAAACCTGTGATAGACACGATGTAGTTAAACAGGGTTGAGGAAATAGAATTATTAAGCTTTGCATTTTCATTGCCCTGAAGAACAAGATAAGCATTGTTTTCTTCTCTTATTCTTTCAAGGGTAAAACTTCCGTTTTCATTTGTAATTGTTACGGTTTTTAAATCGTCTTTTGAAAATTCAAAAAACTTATGCTTTTGCGCAGACGAGGTTGCGCTTGAATTGCTTCCGCTTGAAGCGTTCTCGCCATTCTGAATGCCTGTTAAAACCACCGTAGCAACGGTCATTAAAACAAGAATCAGCGCAGTTATTATTAAGGTTACGGTATTCTTTCTTATTTTAGACACCTAACTTTCGGGGAAAATATAAGATTACAGATGCTTTCTCTTAACGTAAACGACTATTGCAACTACGCCAAAGG
>JAZRNU010000085.1:0-3744 GCA_045648325.1 Eubacteriales bacterium
AACATCGAAAGAGCAAAGAGAAGCGGCGTTGCATACATTGCAGAGCCCGGTGGTTCAATCAGAGATGATAACGTAATCGATACCTGCAATAAATACGGTATGGTTATGGCATTTACCGAAATCAGACTTTTCCACCATTGATTTAATGCTATAAAGAAGGTAAATATATAATGAAAATTTTAATTTACGGCAGTGGCGGAAGAGAACACGCTATTGCATATCAGTTAAATAAAAGCGAAAGAGTAGAAAAGCTTTGGTGCGCTCCCGGTAACGGCGGTATTGCCGAGGTTGCTGAATGCTTTCCTGATGTAAAGGCTACCGATCTTGAGGCTTCTGTTAAGCTTGCAAAAGAGCTTAAACCCGATATGATCGTTGTTGCTCCCGATGATCCGCTTATAATGGGCCTTACCGACTTGCTTGAAGCTGAAGGCTTTAAGGTTTTTGGCCCCAGAAAGAATGCGGCAATTATTGAGGGAAGCAAGGAGTTTTCTAAAAAGCTCATGCAGAAATACAATATTCCCACCGCGAAATATCAGAGCTTTACCGATTTCAATGCGGCGGTTGAATATATCAACAGCCAGCCCGTTCCGATTGTTGTAAAGGCTGACGGTCCTGCACTCGGTAAGGGTGTAACTGTTGCTGAAACAAGAGAAGAGGCAATAGATGCCGTAAAGGCTTCTATGGAGGATAAAATCTTCGGCGCATCGGGTAGCTGCGTTGTTATTGAGGAATGCCTCACCGGTCCGGAGGTTTCCGTTTTGGCTTTCACCGACGGCAAAACTATGGTTCCTATGGTATCTTCAAAAGACCACAAAAGAGCTTATGACGATGACAAAGGTCCCAATACCGGCGGTATGGGTACAATTTCTCCCAATCCTTTCTATAACGACGATCTTGCCAAAGAGTGCATGGAAACAATTTTCCTTCCCACTATGAAGGCTATGAACGAAGAGGGAAGAACCTTTAAGGGCGTTTTGTATTTCGGCCTTATGTTAACTCCCAACGGTCCTAAGGTAATTGAGTACAACTGCAGATTCGGCGATCCCGAAACCCAGGTTGTATTACCTCGCTTGAAAACCGATTTGGTTGATATTTTTGAAGCAGTTATCAACGAAAATCTTGCCGATATTAATATTGAGTGGTCTGATGAGGCTTGCGCTTGCGTAATTATGGCGAGCGGCGGTTATCCGAAAAGCTACGAAAAGGGCTACGAAATAACCGGTCTTGATGACGTTTGCAAGTGCTGTGTTGTTTATCATGCAGGAACTGCTTTAAAGGACGGAAAAATCGTAACAGCAGGCGGAAGAGTTCTCGGCGTAACCTGTAAAGGTAAAACGCTTGACGAAGCACTTGAGCGTTGCTATAAAAATGTAAAGAAAATTTCCTTTGAAAAGGGCTTTTACCGTAACGATATTGGTAAAGCCGGTTGCAAGATATAAAGAAAGAATGTAGCTTATGAAATATATAGTTATGCTTGGAGACGGAATGGCTGACTACCGTCTTGAAGTATTGGGAAACAAATCTCCTCTTGAGGCTGCAAACAAGCCCGTTATGGATATGCTTGCTCAAAACGGCGAGTGCGGATTTGTAAAAACAGTGCCCGATAATTTAAAACCGGGAAGTGACGTTGCAAATCTTTCGGTTATGGGTTACGATCCCGATGTTTATTATACCGGACGTTCTCCCTTGGAGGCGGCAAGTATCGGAATTGATATCAATGAGAAGGATATCGTTTTCCGTTGCAATCTTGTCACTGTTTCCGAGGAGGAAGATTATACGGAAAAAACAATGATCGATTACAGCTCCGACGAGATATCTACCGAGGAGAGCCGTAGGCTTATTGAGTCGCTTAACAGAGAGCTTCCGAAATATTTTCCCGAATTTAATGCCGAATACAGTTTATACAGCGGAATCAGCTACCGTCATTGCCTTGTATGGCATACTCCCAACGGAGCTATGGAGTTTACACCTCCTCACGATATTACAACCCGAAAGGTAACTGAATATTTACCAAAAGGCGACGGTACTGATTTTATTTATAAAATGATGAAGGCAAGCTACGAGATTTTGAAAAACGATCCCGTAAATGTCGACAGAATTAAAAGAGGATTACGTCCCGCAAACTCTATGTGGATCTGGGGCGAGGGCAAAAAGCCTGCGCTTAAATCATATAAAGAGCTTTTTGGCGTAAACGGTGCAGTTGTTTCGGCTGTTGACCTTATTAAAGGTATCGGCACACTTGCAGGACTTGACGTAATTGAGGTTGAAGGTGCTACAGGTAACGTTCACACAAACTTTAAGGGAAAATGTGACGCGGCAATCAAAACGCTTCTTGACGGAAACGATTTCGTTTATATTCATGTTGAGGCGGCTGATGAAAGCGGTCACAGATTTGAGATTGAAAACAAGGTCAAGTCAATAGAGAAAATCGACAGTGAGGTTTTAAAGCCTTTGATAGATGCGCTTGAAGGTGCAGGAGAAGATTATGCAATTTTACTTTTACCCGATCACCCCACGCCTCTTTCGATAAGAACTCACTCGAGAGATGCGGTTCCTTATGTTCTTTATTGCAATAAGGAAAAGCTTTCTCCGAACGCTTCTTCATACAACGAGTTTGATATTGATAAAAATAACCTTACTGAAAAAGGACATTTGCTTATAAATAAGCTGTTTTCGATTAAATAAAAGTAAATAAATACTTAAAATACCGAAAATCTCTTGTATTATTATAAAAAATGTAATATAATTAATTCATTAATTTTGGAGGTATAGTTACAAATGAATTGCGGAAATGATAATTTGATTAACGGATCCAATCCTTTGGAAAACACCAGCACCTCAACCGGCGCTGACGGTAGCCTTTCAAGCGGTGTTGCTTCTAACGGACAGAATCCCGGCGGAGGCCTTGGCAGCACCTTGTTTATGCTTATTCCTCTTGGCCTTCTTATCGTCTTCTGGTTCTTCTCCAGCCGTTCACAGAAGAAAAAGGATAAAGAAGCCCAGGAACAGAGAAATGCTCTTAAGATAGGAGACGAGCTCGTTACTATCGGCGGTATCGTAGGCAGAGTAGTAGTTGCAAAGCCCGATGACGATAAGGTTACTATCGAGGTTGGTGCACAGAATAACCGTATGGTTATAATGAAATGGGCTATTCAGACCATCAATAAAAAAGAAGATATAATTGCTGCTGAAAAGAAAGCTGAAGAAGAAAAGAAGGCTATGCTTAACGGAAAAGCAGCTCCCAAGCAGAAAGATTAAGTAATATTATCATCATTCTCCGAATAGTATTTACAAAACGGAGGATGATAATATGAAAAAAGAAAACGTTAACTTATTTCCTGCATTGAAAACATCAATGATTTCCGGAATTTTGGGATTTGTTGTAATGTCCATGGCGGTATTTATCTTTGCACTTGTAATGCTTGGAGGAGCCTTAAGTGAAGAAGCCGCACCTGTTTTAGCGGTTATTTCGTCAGCGATCGGGGCATTTTCAGGTGGATTTATTGCCGGTCTCAAATTCAAAAAGAGCGGATTGCTCGTTGGTTTATTTGTAGGACTTACAATGTTTTCGGTTATATTTGTAACACGCTTGTTATTTTCCGAAACATTTATATTCGATATTGAGCTTATAGCAATTTCGGTATGTGTAATAATTTTCTCAATTATTGCATCTGTAATTGCAACGAATTTAAAAATCAAAAATAATAAAAATATTTGGAGGTATTCAAAATGAGCCACATCAAA
>JAZRNU010000086.1:0-13235 GCA_045648325.1 Eubacteriales bacterium
GGTTTAAAGCTTGATATGTCAAGAGGCAAGCCTAATTCCGAGCAGATTGATACCGTTGAGGAAATGCTCACGATTTTAAGCAAGAACGAGGATTGCTTCTCAAACGGTCTTGACGTGAGAAACTACGGAATTGTAGACGGAATACCCGAGGCGAAAAAGCTTTTTGCCGATTTAATGGAGGTAAAGCCCGAAAACGTTATCGTTGCGGGTAACTCATCACTCAATCTTATGTATGACACCCTTGCAGGATATATGCTTTTCGGTACAAACGGCTCTACTCCCTGGTGCAAGCTTCCCAAGGTTAAGTTCCTTTGCCCCGTTCCCGGCTACGACAGACATTTTTCGGTTACCGAAGCACTCGGAATCGAAATGATAAACGTTAAAATGACCGATAACGGTCCTGATGTTGAAGAAATCAAAAGACTTTGCGAAAATGACGACAGCATAAAGGGAATCTGGTGTAACCCCAAATATTCAAATCCCGAGGGTGTTGTTTACTCCGATGAAACCATAAAGGCTCTTGCTTCACTCAAGCCTGCCGCAAAGGATTTCAAAATCATGTGGGATAATGCTTACATAGTTCATTTCCTTGCAGGCGGTCCCGCAAAAATTGCTAATATTATAGAGGAATGCGAAAAGGCAGGCAATCCCGATATGGTTATCGAGTTTGTTTCAACCTCTAAAATCAGCTTCCCCGGCGCAGGCGTTGCGGCAATGGCAGCAAGTGCTAACGTAATTGACGAGCTTAGAGCAAGAATGTCCGTTCAGACAATCGGTCACAATAAAATCAATCAGCTTATGCACGTGAGATATTTCAAGGATTTAAACGGCGTTTTGGCAGTTATGAAAAAGTATGCCGATGCATTAAATCCCAGATTTGAGCTTGTTCTTGAAATGCTTGATGAAAATCTCGGAAACAAAGGCATTATAAGCTGGAAAAAGCCCGAAGGCGGATATTTTATTTCCGTTCAGGTATTAAACGGCACTGCAAAGCGTGTTGTTGAGCTTTCGAAGCAGGCAGGCGTAGTGCTTACAGGTGCAGGTGCGGCATATCCCTACAAAAAGGATCCCGACGATTCAAATATCAGACTTGCTCCCACCTATCCTCCCATCGAGGAGCTTAAGCAGGCAATGCAGGTATTTATCGTTGCGGTAAGACTTGCGGCTGCTGAAAAGCTTTTACAAAAATAAATTCCGAAAGGAGTTATATTGAAATGATAAAGGATAAATACGAGTCACCGTTTTGCTCGAGATATGCAAGCAACGAGATGCTTTATATCTTTTCTCCCGATAATAAGTTCAAAACGTGGAAACGCCTTTGGATTGCCCTTGCAAGAGCTGAGAAGGAGCTTGGACTTAATATAACGGACGAGCAGATAGCTGAGCTTGAAAAATTCAAGGATATTATAGATTATGAAACTGCAACCGAGCGAGAAAAGCTTGTGCGTCACGACGTAATGAGCCACGTTTATGCTTACGGCGAGCAATGCCCCACGGCAAAACCTATAATTCATCTCGGTGC
Organism: Eubacteriales bacterium; assembly: GCA_045648325.1. Lineage (GTDB taxonomy): Bacteria > Bacillota > Clostridia > Oscillospirales > RGIG5299 > RGIG5299. The sequence continues at coordinate 1,523 of JAZRNU010000086.1, forward strand.
AACAAGCTGCTACGTTGGCGATAACACAGATATAATCGTTATGCGTCAGGCTCTTGAGGTTGTTAAGAGAAAGGTTTTGGAGGTAATTGCAAACCTTTCCGAGTTTGCAATGCAATATAAGGCAATGCCCGCGCTTGCTTATACTCATTTACAGCCCGCACAGCTTACAACCGTTGGTAAAAGAGCTACTCTCTGGATCAATGAGCTTTATATGGATTATATTGAAATATGCCATAGAATTGAAAGCCTTGCACTTCTCGGTCAGAAGGGAACAACGGGCACTCAGGCATCATTCGTTGAGCTTTTTGACGGAGATAACGAGAAAATAAACAAGCTCGAGGAGCTTATTGCCGCTGAAATGGGATTTGACAAGACCGTTTACGTTTCGGGTCAGACCTATTCAAGAAAAACCGATTATTTCGTGCTTTCAACCCTTTCGGGTGTTGCACAGTCGGCATCAAAGTTTGCAAACGACCTCAGACTTCTTGCAAGCTTTAAGGAAATGGAAGAGCCTTTTGAGAAAAAGCAGATCGGTTCCTCGGCAATGCCTTATAAACGCAACCCCATGAGAAGCGAAAGAATTTGCGCTCTTGCAAGATACGTTATGGTTGATGCGCTCAATCCGGCAATTACCACATCCGTACAGTGGTTTGAAAGAACTCTTGACGATTCCGCAAATAAACGAATAGCGGTAAGTGAGGCATTCTTGGCAATAGACGCTATTTTGGAGATTTATAAAAACGTATCATCGGGACTCGTTGTATATCCCAAAATCGTAAGAAAACGCGTTATGGACGAGCTTCCCTTTATGGCAAGTGAAAATATTATGATGAGCGCCGTTAAAAAGGGCGGAGATCGTCAGGAACTTCACGAGAAGATAAGAACTCACTCTATTGCAGCCGGAAAGACTGTAAAGGAAGAAGGCTTAACAAATGATCTTATTGAGAGAATTTGCTCTGATGAGTCGTTTGGACTTGGCTATGAGGAAATCGATAAGGTGCTTATTCCCGAAAATTACACGGGAAGAAGCGAAAAGCAGGTTGAAGAGTTTATCGGTAACGTAATCCGTCCCGCTTTGGAAAAAGAAAACGTGTCGTCTACAACCTCTGATTTGAAAGTGTAAAGGAGCAAAAATATGGATTGCTTGTTTTGTAAAATTGTTGCTGGTGAGATTCCTTCCTCAAAGGTTTACGAGGACGATAACATCGTTGCATTCAAGGATATTGCGCCGATGGCTCCCGTTCACGTTGTAATTATTCCCAAAAAGCATATTGCGGCGTCTGCTATGGAAATCACTTCCGAAAATTCGGCGGTCATTGCCAAGCTTTTTGAAAAGATTCCCGAAATTGCAAAAATATGCAATGTTGATAAAAGCGGCTTCAGAATAGTAAATAACTGTGGTGACGATGCCTGCCAGTCGGTTAAGCACATTCATTTCCATTTGATCGGCGGCGAAAAACTTTCAGAAAAAATGTGTTAGGTGATAAAAATGAGAGAATATCTTGAAATGAAGATTGCGGGACTTGAGAGAAAGCTCCCTATTTGCGCAGTTAACGACACCCTTTCCATTGCCGCATTTATTATTTTCGGCGATGTAGAGCTTACGGTAAAAGCTTCGGAAGAGCTTCTTGAAAGAATGAACGAGTTTGACGTTATAGTCACGCCCGAGGCAAAGTCTATTCCTATAGCTTATGAAATGTCAAGACAGTCGGGTAAAAAGTATATTGTTGCAAGAAAATATCCCAAGCTTTATATGACCAATCTTTTGAAGGTTTCGGTTAAATCTATTACCACCGATAAGGAACAGATTCTTTATCTCGACGGAGAAGATGCCGAGTTTCTAAAGGGTAAAAGAGTTGCAATAGTTGACGACGTTATTTCCACAGGCGAAAGCCTTCATGCGGTTGAGGTCCTTGTAAACGAGGCGGGTGGTATAATATCTGACCGTGTTGCTGTTTTGGCAGAGGGCGCTGCCGCTGACAGAAAAGATATTATTTATCTTGAAAAAATTCCGCTTATTTTCAAATAAGCACGGTACGGAGATGTTTTAAAATGAAAAGTCTCAAAAAAATCATTTTGCCCATTGTTGTAATTTTTATGTTGCTTTTGGCAGCCTGCAATACTGTTCAGTATAAGCTTCCCGAAAGCTTTGAAGACGGCGATCAGCTTCTTATGCCTGAAGAAGGTGAGCTTATTGCTATTTTCGATACCTCCTTTGGTGAGATGAGAGTGCGTCTTTTTCCGGGTCAGGCTCCCAAGGCTGTTGAAAACTTCATGAAGCTTGCGCAAAAGGGATATTATAATGATATAACCTTCCACAGAATTCTTGTTGACTTTATCGCACAGTCCGGTGATCCCACCGGTACCGGTTCGGGTGGAACCTCTATATGGGGTAAGGGCTTTGAGGATGAATTCGATACGAAGCTCTATCACTACAGAGGCGCGCTTTCTTACGCAAGATCAAGCAGTGCGGCTGAAGGCGAAAAGAATATGAGCCAGTTTTTCTTCGTTACAAAAAACGTAAAGTATTATGCAGTTGACGTAAATAAGCTTATCAACCGCGGATATTCCGAAGCGGCTGCAAACGCATATCTTGAAGGCAGGGGAGATTATACACTCGATGCCTTGTATAACAGATACGACGTTGACGACAGCTTCGTTGTTTTCGGTCAGCTTTACGAGGGCTGGGAAGTACTTGATAAAATTGCAAGCGTTGAAATCGACGGCGAGCAAAAGCCCGTTGAGGAAATAAAGCTCAATAAGGTTACTATTACTACCTACACCGCGAATGAATGAATCAAAACGTTATTGTGATATGCATTGTCATTCATTGCTTTCAATGGATAGCAATACACCTCACGAGGAGATAATTGAAAAAGCGATAAACGCCGGAATTGATCTTCTGGCGTTTACAGACCACAATTATTGGATAGATAATGACATAAACGGCTATTTATCCAAAGTGAATTCACTTAAAGAACAATACGCGGATAAATTGCGTATTGTTTGCGGTATAGAAATCGCTACCGTTTCATTTCACCGTGCGAGATTGCCAAAAAGCCTGAAAGGCTTTGAATTTGCTCTTATCGAGCATCTTGGCTATAACGGTGGATTTACTTTAAACGAGCTTGTTGATTACAGAAAAGCTATCGGTTATGAAACGGCGGTTTCAATAGCTCATACCGATATTTTCGGATTTGCCCAAAAGGAAAATATTGAGATTACAAGCCTTCTTAAACTGCTTCGCGATGAAAAAATCGCGTGGGAGTTAAACGTTAATCTCGATACTATTCACGGCGGATTTCCTCATGCATACGTTCTGGAATTTTTTGAAAACGAGATGCAACAAAAAACAGTAAGAGAAAGCGGAATTTCGGTTACCGTGGGCTTTGATAATCATATAATAAACGATTATAAACCAAATAGGGTAATAAATGCCTGCGATTTGCTTGATAAAATGAATATTCCGATTTTGAGCGTGTGAAAATGAACTACAAAATTAAAGAACAATTCAAGAAAATATTACCTTACGGTGTGGTGATGACGGCGCTGTTTTTTCTGTTGCCGTTCATTTACAACTTTATTGCAGAAACAAGCTTGCTGCCGTTTGTAATACTTGCAACCGTTAACCCGATCGTGCTTGTGGTGCTTTCGGTTATTTACGTTGTAAAGAATGAATTTGCAATTCATTACCATTTGGTTGAGGGTGCGCTGTTTGTTCTTTCCGTGCTTTTACATTACGGAACAAATACTGCACCGTATGCAATATATTATATGTTGGTTACGGGTGTTTTTTCATTCCTTGTGCAAATGTTTAAAAAACAATAATTTATTTTTGAAATGAACAATAATAAATTCAAAATGGATCTCACCGAGGGTTCGGTATTTAAAAAGATGATAATTTTTGCCGTTCCTCTTATTGGGTCCAGCATATTACAGCTGTTGTTCAATACGGCTGATATAGTTGTTGTTGGCAGATATGCAGGCGATAATGCAATGTCTGCGGTCGGCTCAAATACTGCCATAATCGGATTGTTTACCAATATATTTATCGGTCTTTCGGTTGGCGCAAACGTGTTGGCGGCCCGTTGCTTTGGGGCAAAGAAGGATAAAGAACTTAAGGAAACGGTAGATACTGCTATGCTTATAAGCATTATAAGCGGCATATTCCTTGCGGTTCTCGGCATTGTTTTTGCAAAGCCTATTCTTACATTGATGAAAACCCCTGATGAAATTTTGCCTCTATCGATAATTTATCTTCGGATTTATTTTGTGGGTATGCCTGCAATGATGGTATACAACTTCGGAAGTGCACTTTTACGTGCTGCGGGGGATACAAAGCGTCCGTTTGTTTTTCTTCTTATATCGGGAGTTGTAAACGTTTGCTTAAATCTTGTGTTTGTAATATTTTTCGGCATGGATGTTGACGGTGTTGCGATTGCTTCGGTGATTTCACAATGCATTTCAGCCGCCCTTATCGTAATGTGCCTGATGAAGGAAAAGAGTGCCTTCAGGTTTGAACTTAAATCGATGCGTATTCATTGGGATAAGCTTTTTGAAATTGTCAGAATAGGCGTCCCGGCAGGCTTTCAGGGAATGCTTTTCTCAATTTCAAACGTAATAATTCAGGCATCGGTCAACGATTTCGGTGAAATAATCGTATCGGGAAACACAGCCGCTGCAAATCTCGAACAGTACGTTTTCTTTATAATGAACGGCTTTCATCAGGCTGTAATCAGCTTTGTAGGTCAAAATTACGGAGCGAGAAAATATAACAGAATTATAAAATCGGTAGTTACAGCCGAAATTTGCGTTTTCGTAAGCGGTTTTGTTTTCGGAATGGCAGAGTATATTTTCGGAAGTCAGCTCCTTATGCTTTATACCTCCAACCCTGCGGCTATTGCGGCAGGCATAGAAAGGCTTGGGGTGATTTCTGCAAGCTATGCGCTTTGCGGAATTATGGACGTAATGGTAGGCGCACTTCGCGGAATAGGATATTCGGTAATCCCCATGCTTGTTTCGGTAGTGGGAGTGTGCGGTCTGCGAATTGCATGGATCTTCACCCTCTTTCAGCGCCCCGAACTGCACACTGCGGGATTTCTCTATCTGTCATATCCCGTATCCTGGGTAGTAACCTTTGCCGTACTGCTTATAAGCTTTATTTTTGCGGTAAAAAAAGTAAAGCTGAAAATTGAAAACAATGCGATTTAGTCTTATTCCAAATCTTTCTATTATTATGAATAAAACATTAACTTTTTTCAATTTGTTGAATTTAAGTTGATTTTATAGTATAATCTATTCGGGAGGTTGTTTTTTTGAAAAAATCAATATTTAAAAAAGACACCTTTATTTCAGGATTAAAAGAAAATATTAAGGCAACCGAGGAATTCCGCCTCGGTAAATCTGTTGTTTCAAACTTCTTTTCCCTGGTAACGCTTTGCACGGCTTATTTCTTAAAGTATGCCGCAAAAAAACTTCCGCTTTTTTTACAACGCCACAGTATTTCCGTTGCGGCGGTTATTGCTTGCTGGGTAGGTCTTGCGGCGGGAATTATTTTCTTTTTAACAAATTACACCTTTGGTGTAAGAGTAATAATGGGCGAGGTAGAATTAATCGTTGACAAGCAAGAGGATTTTGCAAAGGTTCTTGCACAGGTTGAAAACGATTATACGAAAAAAACCGGCGAAAACTTTTATTTTGATAAACAGCCTGTTTATTCATTGACCTTGACTAAAAATAATGCCCTTTCAACCGGCGAGGAAATTTACGATTGTCTTTCCGACGAGGCTGAAATTTCAATGGGAATGTCATACGGAATATTTATCGACGGTGTTTTGATAGGAACTTATCCGCGTGAAACCGATATCTGGGAATTACTTGATAAGGTAAAGGCAAGATATTCCGATCCCGACGCCGTTGATGAAGTAATTACCATTGATAATAAGGTTGAATTCGTAAGGGGAATGTACCCTAAAAACAAGTCACGCACACTTGAGGAGCTTTACACAATGTTTACTGCTCCCTCCGATAATCGTACCGTAACTGTTATTAAAGGCGATAAGGCGGCAACTATTGCCTCCGAATACGGTATGACGTTGGCACAGCTTCAGCTTTTGAATCCCGATTACAATCTTTCAAGCCTCAAGGTCGGCACAAAGCTCTTTGTTTCAAAACCCGAAATACAGCTTGATATCGCAGTTGAAAGAACTGTTGTTTATACTAAAGAAATAGCTTACAAAACGGTTACTACTTATGATAAGACTATGTTTGAAACACAGTCGGTTGTAACTAAAAAGGGTTCTAACGGTATAACCGAATACGTTGACAGAGTAACACTCGTAAACGGCGAAGAGGTAACGAGAAAGAACGTTGAAAAGGTCGTTTTAAAGGCTGTTGTAAACCGTGCTGTAACTAAGGGAACAAAATCTCTTGCTCCCACCGGAAGCTTTATGTATCCTATTGAAAAGGGTAAATATACTATTACTTCATATTATATGGATAAGGAATATTACCAGGCATTCGGAAGCTGGCATAAGGCAATTGACTTTGGCGCAAAAAGAGGAACTCCCATTTATGCGGCAGATAGCGGCACCGTAATATTTGCAGGCTGGAGCAAAAACGGCTTTGGATATCTCGTGCAGATAGAGCATCAGAAGGGTGTTGTTACTTATTACGCTCATTGCTCAAAGCTGGCAGTTAAAAAGGGTGAAAAGGTTTATAAAGGCCAAACAATTGCTTACGTTGGCTCAACCGGTAATTCAACGGGAAATCATCTTCATTTTGAAATACGTGTTAACGGCGAACAGGTAAATCCGTTGAATTATTTGAAATAATAAATAAAGAGGTTGTAATTATGATCTCAATGGGAATAGATATCGGCGGCAGTACGACGAAAATCGTCGGTATGAATGAAAAAAGCGAAATAATAGATCTTTTTAAGGTTACGGCAACCGATGCGGTAACCTCGGCATTCGGTGCATTCGGTCGCTTTATTAACGAAAACAGTATAAAACTTTCCGAAATTAAAAACGTTTACGTAACAGGCGTTGGATCGTCGTTTTTAAACGATGATATTTACGGTATAAAGGTTACAAAGTCAGATGAGTTTCAATGCATCGGCGAGGGCGGTCTTTATTTGACCAAGCTTGAAGAAGCTATAATAGTAAGCATGGGCACAGGCACCGCGCTTGTCAAGGCACAAAACGGTAAAATTGAGTATCTCGGCGGCACGGGAGTAGGAGGAGGTACGCTTGTCGGTCTTTCCGAGCTTATGCTTAACGTACGAAACGTTGAGAGCATAAGTGAACTTGCTGCGGCGGGCGACCTTTCTAAAATTGACCTTACCATTGGAGATATATCAAAGGAAAAGATAAACATTCTTCAGCCCCACGCAACTGCTGCAAATTTCGGTAAGGTGTCTGACCTTGCTTCAAAGTCCGATATAGCCTTGGGAATACTCAACCTTGTTGTACAGACTGCAGGCATGATGGCGATTTTTGCGGCACGTCCCAATAATATCAAGGATATCGTTCTCACAGGAAACCTATCGCAGATATCGCAAATAAATTTAATTAAAGACGATCTTGCAGCAATGTTTAATTTCAGATTTACCGTTCCGGATAATTCTCAATATGCAACTGCTATAGGCGCCGCGTTGAGAGCGGTAAAAGATAAATAAAAAACGTAAAATAAGCTACAGATTAAAAACGAAAGGTTGATTTTTGTACATTTTGCACAAAATAGGTATGTAATTTTTGTCGAAAATGCTAATATCATTTTTCCTTTTTTTGTAGTATAATATATAAAGATAATTATGTGTGTATAAATGCACTTAGGAGGATATAAAATGGCAAGTCTTTCACTCAGAAAAATTTACAAAAAATACGCCGGAAATGTTCTCGCTGTCTCTGATTTCAACCTTGAAATCAAAGATAAAGAGTTCATCATTCTTGTTGGTCCCTCAGGTTGCGGTAAGTCTACTACCCTCCGTATGATCGCAGGTCTTGAAGAAATTTCCGAAGGCGAGCTTTACATAGGTGACCGTCTTGTTAATGACGTTGCACCTAAAGATAGAGATATCGCGATGGTTTTCCAGAACTACGCTCTTTATCCCCACATGACCGTATTTGAGAATATGGCATTTGGTCTTAAGCTCCGCAAGGTTCCGAAGGATGACAACAAAAAGAGAGTAGAGGAAGCTGCCAGAATCCTCGATATTACTCACCTTCTCGACAGAAAGCCCAAGGCTCTTTCGGGTGGTCAGCGTCAGCGTGTTGCTCTTGGACGTGCTATCGTTCGTGAGCCTAAGGTATTCTTGCTTGACGAGCCTCTCTCAAACCTTGACGCAAAGCTCCGTGCACAGATGAGAACTGAGATCTCTAAGCTCCACATCAAACTCGGAACCACCTTTATTTACGTTACCCACGACCAGACTGAAGCTATGACCATGGCTGACAGAATCGTTGTTATGAAAGACGGTCTTATTCAGCAGGTTAATACTCCTCAGAAGCTTTACGAAGCACCTTGCAATATGTTCGTTGCAGGCTTCATCGGCTCTCCCCAGATGAACTTCATCGATGCAGAGCTCAAGAAGAAGAAGGACGGCAACGTTTATGTTGAGTTCGCAGGCTTCTCCATTAAGCTTCCCGAAGAGAAGGCAGAGCTTAAGAAGGTTGTTCAGGCTGTTGAAGAAGAAAGACCCGTTGTTCTCGGTATCAGACCCGAGCATCTTCACAACGAAGATTTCTACATGGAGCAGCTTAAAGACAGCGTAATCAAGGCAGAAGTTGAAGTTACCGAGCTTATGGGTGCTGAAACTTACCTTTATCTTGATATTGATGGCAACAAGTTCACCGCTCGCGTAAAGCCCACCACTTCCATTATGCCCGGCGACAAGATCGAAATTGCTATCGATCCCGAGAAGATCAACATCTTCGACAAGGCAACCGAAACCGCTATCTGCAACTAATTCACAATTTATTATGCCAATGCCGTCAAATCGGACGGCATTGGCAATTTTATTAAAAGGGGGTATTTTCTTTGAAGTTTAATGAGCGCAAGGAAATGATATATCATTTCATAGAAGATTATTACTCTAAAAACGGAATACCGCCTACTGTTCGCGAAATCGGCAGAGGGGTAGGACTTTCCTCACCGGGAACGGTTAAGCTTCATATTGATAAGCTTATTTCAGAAGGTCGTTTGGTTTCAACGCCGAATAAGAGCCGATCGCTGATGCCCGCAAAGTTTAATTTCTCAGTTCAGGTTCCTATCGTTGGCAAGGTTGCGGCAGGCATGCCGATTTTTGCCGAGGAAAATTATTTGGGAAACGTTCCTTTTTATTCAAACGGTAAATATTACTCGGAAGATGAGCTCTTTGCACTTTCGATAAAAGGCGAGAGCATGGTCAATGCTGGCATATTAAACGGTGATATCGTTATTGTCAAGAAAACTCCCGTAGCGCGTGACGGAGAAATCGTTATTGCATTGATTGACGACGATGCCACCTGCAAAAGATTTTACAGAGCAGAGAATAAAATTGTATTAAAGCCCGAAAATCCCGATTATAACGATATAATTGTAGATAAAGCCGATATTCTCGGTAAAGTCATTTCGGTAATGAGATATTATTGAAAATAGCGGTGTAAACCGCTATTTTTTTATAGGTGTTCAAATGGAAAACAATGAGAACGAGCAGCTTGTCGGCATAGTTGACAGGGTCGTTTACAGAAACAAGGAAAACGGTTATACGGTATTTGAACTTGTGACCGACGACGGTGTTGTAACCGTTGTCGGTGTTTTGCCGTCGATTGGAGAAGGACAAAAGATTTCTGTTACAGGTAAATACGGAACTCACCCCCGTTTTGGCGTTCAGTTTAAAGCAGAATCGTTTGAAACCGAGCTTCCCGATAACGTAGATGATATTGCGCGATATTTGTCTTCAGGGCTTTTTGAAGGAATTGGTCCGCAAACTGCCGCGCGTATTGCATCGCGTTTTGGCGCCGATACGTTCGATATTATTGAAAATCACCCAACAAGACTGTGTGAAATAAAGGGCATCTCTCCCAAAAAAGCAAGAGCAATTTCAGAACACTATTTAAAGCTTCTCGAAATAAAGCCAATTATTTTGTTTTTTCAAAGCTACGGTTTTACTGCACAAAACGCAATGGACGCATTTTGCGTTCTCGGAGGAAAAGCAATATCTATAATAAAGGCTAATCCTTATATCTTAATGGACGACGGTATTGCAATACCGTTTAAAAAATGTGATTTACTTGCTTATGAAATGGGAATTTCTCATAACGACCCATTGCGAATTGATGCGGCGCTTCGTTATATATTAAAGCACAACCTCGGAAACGGCCACACCTTCTTGCCAAAGGATAAGCTGATTTCAACCTGCACGGCTGCAATGCAAATTGAAATTTCAGATGCAACCGATTCGTTGAAAAGGTTAATAAAAAACGGCACCGTAGTCGTTGACGGTGATATTGGCTCCTTAGAGGCTGTTTATCTTGCTGAATACTATTACGCAGAGTGTTTCCTTGCCGAAAGGATAACAAAGCTTTCTTTACAAAAAAACAAATTAAATAACGTATCGGATATAATTTCAAAGACAGAAGAAAAATGCGGGTTTGAATTTAACGAAAAACAAAAGACAGCTGTGGAGAGCTGTGTGAATTCAAGAATTTCGGTATTAAACGGCGGCCCCGGCACCGGAAAAACCACAACTCTTCTTTGTGTGCTTGACGTTTTGGAAGAAAATCATAAAGAAGTATTGATCGCAGCTCCTACGGGTAGAGCGGCAAAAAGAATAGAGGAGCTTACGGGCAGGGAAGCGAAGACCATTCACCGTATGCTTGAGCTTGAAATGAACGAGGGCAAAAAATATAGCTTCAGGAAAAATGAAAACGATCAGTTAAAGGGTGATTATGTTATTATTGACGAATCCTCTATGGCAGACGTTTTATTGATGACTGCACTGTTTAAAGCCATGCCTCCTGAAATGTCTATAATACTTGTTGGCGACTCGGATCAGCTTCCTCCCGTGTCGGCAGGCAACTTTTTTGGAAATATCGTGGCAAGTGAATGCGTGACGACAACAACTCTTACAGATATATTCCGTCAGGCGCAAAATTCAGGTATAATTATTGGTTCGCACGAAATTAACAATGGTAAAGTTCCAAACCTTAACAATGAATGTGATGATTTTTTCTTTATTGGAAGAACCACAGAGTCAGACGTTTGCTCTACAGTTGCCGATCTTTGTGCAAGAAGATTACCGCAAAAGTACGGATTTGATCCGCTTAGCGATATTCAGGTAATTGCTCCCACAAGAGTAACAAGGTGCGGTACGGAATATCTTAATGCCGTGCTGCAAACGGCATTAAACGCCGAAAACAAGGAAAATGAGTCTATAGTTTATAATAATAGAATTTACGCCAAGGGCGATAAGGTAATGCAAACGGAAAATAATTACGATATTTTCTGGACAAGAGAGCTTGATGATGGCGGAAAGGGAATATATAACGGAGATATCGGAGTTATTACCGCGGTTAATAAAATAATGAAAACCGTGTCGGTGAGATTTGACGATAAGAACGTTGTATACAATTATGAGATGCTTTCGGAGCTTGAGCCGGCTTATGCTATTACAGTTCATAAAAGCCAGGGAAGTGAGTTCAAGGCGGTAATCATTCCTGTTTTTGACGCG
>JAZRNU010000087.1:0-7336 GCA_045648325.1 Eubacteriales bacterium
AGCTTTATCCCGAAAAATTCAAGATAAGCGATATTTCAAAAACCTCGGTCTGCCCGCTTGCAAGAGTTGTGAGAAGAGAACTTAAAGCAAGGGGGATAAACCGCCTTAACGTGCTTTGGTCAGACGAAATTCCCAAAAAGCCGATTACGCAAAACGGCGACGAAAGAAGCCCTGCAAGCATCTCGTTCGTGCCGCCCGCGGCAGGACTTATTATTGCAGGGAAAATAATAAGAGACCTTTGCAAAATAGAAGACTGATAAAACCCCCTCCGCCAATTAAGCGGAGGGGGTTGTGTTATAAAATAGTTATTTGTTGCCGTATTTGGCAACTGCTCCGTCGTAGAACATCAAACAATAATCAGAATATAAACTACGGTCAATAGTTCCCGTTAGTTGCACTGGAGAATACAGCGTTTCAAAGTAAAAATAAAACTCAATACCGTCCTTTGTTATTGTATAGTGGTCTTCCAAATTGTTATGATAGTAGCCCCGTGTTCCGCCCAAAAGATAGTCATAACCTTTTTGCAAAGGAACGCAGTCACCCTCGTAAATTCCTCCGGGCAGCATTACATAATCACCCGGTTTAGCCCACGGATGATCCTTTAACTCTGCATTATAGTATTCATCGTCGATATATATGAAATGTGCTACAGTATAAACAATATCACCTACATTTATAGAAATATTCTCGCCCAAGTGGTAAAGTTCCTTTATTCTCACCGGGGTAATCGTCATACACTCATAAATATCATCTAAAATACCATCTCTGTAAAAGAAGTTAAAGCTATCACCGGCAACCTCTACTTTTGCCAAAAAACCGTAAGAGTAATTTTTAATGTCATTCTCTTTTTCCTCATAGGAATTATACCTTTTTATCGTTGTATCCTGCGAACCAATTTTTACAACATTTCCTCCCGGTTGCATCGTGAAATTCCCATTGACGATTTTTTCGGAGCAGCCCGAAAAAGAAAAAGATAATATCAGCAAAGCAATTATTATGGCAATTATTTTTTTCATTGGAGTACCTCCTTAACCTTATATTTTGAAGGTTCTATTTAAGAACTTCCTTGTTGCCGTTTATATAGTAGTCGATTGCGTCCTTGCGGATTTGGAGGTAGCTGTTGTAAGCATTTATCTTGTATTCCGATTCAATACCGAGTTCCTCTGCCGTTTTCGGTTCTCTGCTTAAGTTGAAGATATTTAACAGCGTGAAACCTACTTCGCTGTAAAAATGTTTTTTGCCGTTATATTCGTAGTTGCCGCGGCCGGGCAAAAACAGCAAGTATTCCTCGCCTTTTTTGAAAAGCATTTCACGGTATTCGTAATTGGCGCCTTCGAGTATAAAGACGTCACCAACGTTCTTTGCATTATACTTTTCAAGCGCATTCGGATAATGCTCCAAAAGCTCCTCAGTAAAAACGCAAACGTATTGTCCAACGTAAATTATGTCGCCAACTTCTACCTCAACGGTCATTTCGTCACCCTGATAATAGATTTCCTCTACTCTTATCGGTGTAAATAAATCTCCATCAGTTACAACGTAATCCATACCCCATTCTTTATAATTATGATTATGAAAACTGTTTCCTACAACCGTACCCTTGCATACCAAGTTATCAGCGTAAGTAAAATATTTTTCTTCTCTGCTATCCTCTGTAATACGGGCTTGCAAATGTTCAAAATTACTCGTTACATCCCATACAACACTACCCAACGTGGATTTAGTTACAATTTCAGCATTGTCCGGTATAATTATGTTGCCTTGCTTGAATTCGGATGTACAACCGGAAAAGCAAATTAACAATATGGTTGCCACAATAATTATTGAAATTGTTTTTTTCATTGTTGTTCCTCCAGTGCTTCAATAGAATTTATTTTTTTTATAATATTGGCGTAATCATAATCGGTTATTTTTGCCGCGCAAAAATCTTCTCCGCTGATCATAATTGACGAGGGAACAAAATCGCCGTTTTTAAATTCATTTGTTTCATATCCATCATATTCATATAATGAATTCGGGTGCTTCATTTTTATAGCATGCAGTATTTCGTGAATAAGAATTCCTTCTTTTTTTGTCAGTGACAATTCGCCAAAATTCATTTCTGTTGAAAAATACAGAACAATTTTTGCTTGAGTAAATTGATCATTTAAATCGGATGAATCAAAATATGTAGTTCCCAAATGACCAATATAGTCATCGCTATAATCTATATAAACAACATGTTTTTTGCCTATGGCGCCTATTGTAACACCCGTCGTTTGATTATAATCCCCTTGATAAACTTCAAATGTAACATAATTGGATAAAGTAAAATTTAAATTATTACATATCGTTTGAAAAAACTCTCTATCTATGTAGTTCAACAACGCCGTTGATGGTGCTATCAAAACATTGAAATTTTCATAATTGTCATTTACATCATTTCCATATTCAAACCCGCCGTCGAAAAAATCATCAACCTCATATTCCTCGAGAATAAAGTTTTCATCATCAATGGAATAGTATGCATCGCCGATCGTGAGATCTGCCCAACAATCAAGATACGGCGTGAAATTTATCTCAACGTTATTTGCAGGAATATCTGATAATTCCCACATTTGATTCGCCCTGCCTTCATACGGTTCTAACGAAACGGAATAATCATCCGGGTCAACCGTTAAAACGTAATCATCGATTCCCCAGTTGTTTGCCGCGCCGTAATATCTCGTTCCCATTGAAGCTATCGTGTAATTACCGTCGCTCATTTCGCGGATAGACCAAAGGAATCTTTCGTCTTCGATTTCGTTTCCGTCGCTATCGTAGTTTTTCGTTTCGACATCAAATTCTATTGCAGCGGTAGTCACTATAAAATCACCGTTTGAGTTAATTACTGTAGGGTCACTAATATTTCCCGCTGTCAAATATTTGTTATAAGTATTATCAAATTTTAGATAATAAATACCTTCTCGGGAAACTACCGTAGGAGAGGCGACAGAGAACACATAGTTTACGGTTGCCCCCGTTGCTGTTGAAGTAGCAGTTATTACCGCAACTCCCTCACCAACTATAATAACTCGTCCGTTTGACTCTACTGTTGCAACGTTAGGGTAAACGCTTGTCCACGTTACCTCTTGCGAAATACCTACGGGGTAAACGGTTGCATCGAAATAATATTCACCGCCGTAATAGAAAACGTCTGAATCTGCCGTTATCTCAACAGTTGACGCTACCGGCTCAAAAAACCATTGCTGGCTCAAGCCGCCGTGGAAGGACGCCATTTGCACGTTGGTGCCGCTAACTGCCATTCCGAGATTCGTCTTGCAGGCTATTTTTATTGTAAACGCACGCACTACCGATAAATATTCTATTTGCCAACGGCTTGAATTTTCGTCACCCGGATGATGCAGATGCACGTTTGCTCCGTTTACTATCTGATCTATATTTGAGCTGTAAACGTCAACAAGGCGGTTAGTTCCGTTGCTCGAAACCATTGCTCTTAAATAATATGTGCCGTCGTCGTTTCTTTCCACCTTGAATTCCTGACACAAATGCGCCACGGCGGGTTGCACCTCAACGTTATTAAGAGTGGCATCAAAATTTCCGGCTGTATTGGGGGCAACGGTTAAATATTTTCCGCTTTTGTCTTTTATTCTGTAAATTCCGCCGTCAACAAGCTCTGTGACGGGCGAGGTGGTTCCGGCGTTGCTTACTACCTCTTCCAATATCCACGTTTGGTATTCGGCGCCGCTGTATGTGTTTACTCTTACGTTCGTTCCCGAGGTCGTGCCGCCCGATGCAACCGTTAACGCAAGGCTGTTGTTGTAATCTGCAACGATTTTAACCTTGTCATTTCCAACGTCGATTATCTGCCAACCGTAGGAATTGAAATTTTCTATTATTTCAATAACGTAAATGTGAACGTTTTTACCGTTTGCGGGCGGGTTAGATGGGTCGCTGTTTATATCCAACACTCTGTTCGTACCAAATGAGCTCATCATCGTGTGGATTCTGTAAAATCCGTAGGTTTCATCGTAAACGATTTTAAACTGCTGGTTAAGCGCCGCATTATCCTTTGTAGTTACGTTAATATTCGAAAGATTTGCGTCGTTGCCGGGAAGGGTAAGATAAAGTCCGCTGTTTGCGTCTTTAATACGGTAGATTTTTCCGCTTACTATTTCGCTCGCGCCAACGCTTGCAACCGCAGGAACGTCAGTAATCGGCTCAACAGGCAACTCTTCTTGCGAGTTTACGGCTTCATTTGCATAAGCCGTTCCAAAGGAAAGAAGCGAGCCGCAAAGCATTACGGTTACCGTAAGAAAGACCAATGATCGTTTTAGTCTTCTCATAAGCTTTTCTTCCTTTCAATATTAAATGAAATGATTCTTCCTCTTCCAAATGCACCATTGGACTCACCCCTTTCGATAACTTAAAGGTATTTTTACATTTTAATTTTACCATATTATACGTTAAATGTCAAATCTTTTTAACGGTAACCGAAAATTTCGGCGTTTTGCACAAAAATGGGGGGTGACGGGCAAGGCTTGCACAAGGTAACAAAAAACCCCGCCTTGTGGCGGGGAGCTATTTTTAATCGTTTTTAGGGTTTGAATCAAGGTCCTGCACGGCGCCTTCTTCCGAAGGACGCGGAACCTCTCTTGCCTCGGTTGAAATAGTGCCGTCTGCCCTCATGCCGCTGTTATTTCGCTTTGGCGAGGAGAGAAGCTTGCAACCGACGTAAATAAGCACAGATGCAATAAATATTAACGAAACGGGAGATGCCAGCAGATAATAAAGAATTAACATTTAAATCGTTCCTGTCAGCCGCGGATTTTTTTGTAGCATTTTTTCATTATGAAATATTCAACCGCAAATAAAATAACGTAAAGCAAATAGGATAAAACGCCGTTGTTATCGCCAAGCTCCGAGTCGATTCTCAGATTGGGAAAAGCAACTCCGAGTGCCGAAACGGAATCGGGCGAAAGAGTGTTTAACAAAATTATATTTAAAAATACAAGCGCCATGCAGCTTAAAGCAAATAAAACGGCGCGGTTTTTTGTAATAAGGGTAAGCGCAAAGGGGAAAAGAAAGCTTGCGCAAACGAAAAGCAAAATCGGCAAAACCGAAAATTCAAAGCTGTAAAATCCGTTTAACACGGCGTTTGAAGCAAGACCGCCCACAGCAGCTGCCGCAGTAAACAAAAGTGCGTTTAAATATTTCTTTTCGTGCAACGCAAAAACGGTAAGAGTGTATCCGTAAAAAACCAAAAGGGAATAGATTGCGGTAAATGCCAGCAAAACAATTAACCCAACGGTGCCTTCGAGCGAGGTGTTAAGAGCGTTTGCGGCAAAACGCACGCCCATAGCCGCCGCGTAAAATATTATAACCGAAAGAAAAGCCAATATTACTTTTGCGAATTTTTTCATTGACATCACCGCTTTTTTCTTATATTGTACCACACTTCCTCGTTGAAATCTTGAAATTTTCATTAACAATAATGAATAACGGAGTTTTTTAGGTAAAAACTACCTTTAAAAACGAAAGGAGCAAGGTATGAAACAGTTAAGAAGCTTTGCTTTGAGGCTTACGGCGTGGTTTGTTGCATCTGCAATAATGGCGGCATTTTTCCTTGCCTCGTCGGCTTATGCGGAAACGGAAGTTCTTTCAAGACTCGGCTCGCAGGGCGAAGAGGTAAGACTCATTCAGGAAAAGCTGATATCGGAGGGCTACCTTTGCAAGGGTGATGCCGACGGCATCTTCGGCACCAAAACCCTCGCGGCGGTAAAGCGTTACCAGAAGGATAACGGCCTTGAGGCCGACGGCATAGTGGGCAAAAAGACTCTTGCGGCAATGGGAATAAAGGAATCGGAGAAAAACAATCCCAACCGCGATAAAAATCTCGAGCTTCTTGCAAGGGTAATTTCGGCAGAGGCGCGCGGAGAGCCTTATGAGGGACAGGTCGCAGTTGGTGCCGTGGTCTTAAACCGCGTAAAGCACCCCTCTTTTCCCGATACAATCTCAGGGGTGATCTACCAAAAAGGAGCCTTCGACACCGTTACCGACGGGCAGATAAACCTTGAGCCCACCGACTCGGCATACCGTGCCGCGCAGGACGCAATGGCAGGTGCCGACCCCACGGGCGGCTGCATTTATTTTTACGATCCGCGCTACACCTCGAATAAATATATGCTTTCACTTGCAATATCCTACAAAATAGGAAACCACGTCTTTTCAAAAGGACCGTAGCGGCGCCCTTTAAAACAAAAAAATGTTGACAAAACCCATTTTGAGTGCTATAATAATTAAAAATATATTAAACCGTTGACGCGGAGATAACGGCAATTATGCCTTTACAGAGAGCCCGTGGTGATGAGAGTCGGGTAAGAAACAGGTTGTCAAATGGACCGCTGAGGGTGCAGTCAAATGCCTTGTGGCAAAGTATTCTGCAACGTACGGCACACGTAAGCTGTCGGGGGTATGATGGTATCCCGTAAGTGCGCGTTTTACGCGAATCAAGGTGGCACCGCGGATTTTGTTTATTCGCCCTTGACAGATTACTTTCTGTCAGGGGTTTTGTTTTATGCAGCTTACCGGACGATGGCGACGCCAAAATCAATAAACGCCAACCAATATATTTTTATAATTTCGGAGGAAAACGAAAATGAAATTAAATAACGTTGATTTTGAAACCTACTTTAAAAATTATCCCGATAAAAACGGATATTTCGGAAAATACGGCGGCTCCTACATAACTCCCGAGCTTCAGAAGGCCATGGACGAAATAACCGAAGCCTATTTCACCATCTGCAAGTCGGCAAAGTTTATAAGCGAGCTTCGCAGAATCCGCAAGGATTTTCAGGGACGTCCCACCCCCATTTCTCACCTTGAGCGCCTTTCCAATTCACTTGGAAACGTTCAGCTTTACGTCAAGCGTGAGGACTTGAACCACACCGGCGCCCACAAGCTAAACCACTGCATGGGTGAGGCACTTCTTGCAAAGTTTATGGGCAAGAAAAAGGTTATCGCCGAAACCGGCGCAGGTCAGCACGGCGTTGCACTTGCAACCGCCGCAGCGTATTTCGGATTGGAATGCGATATTTACATGGGCTCTGTTGACATAAAGAAGCAGGCACCCAACGTTGCGAGAATGAAGATACTCGGTGCAAACGTAGTTGAGGTGACTCATGGACTTCAGACTCTTAAGGAAGCAGTTGACGCAGCCTTTGCCGCCTATGCAAGAGAGTATAAAGATGCAATCTACTGCATCGGCTCGGTTCTCGGTCCCCACCCCTTCCCGATGATGGTGCGCGACTTCCAGAGCGTTGTAGGCATTGAAGCAAGAGAGCAGTTTACGGAAATG
>JAZRNU010000088.1:0-2324 GCA_045648325.1 Eubacteriales bacterium
GTAAACGGTGAGCTTGAAAGTCTTGACGACGGATTAAAGGCGCTGTTTGAAATTTTAAATCCCGAAAAAACAATGGCGGTAATAACCTTCCATTCGCTTGAAGACAGAGCAGTAAAACAGTTTTTTCAGGACAAAGCAAAGGGCTGCACCTGCCCAAAGGATTTTCCGGTATGCGTTTGCAACAAAAAGCCGGAGCTTGAAATAATCACAAGAAAACCGGTATTACCCACCGATGAAGAAATAGAAGTGAACCCGAGATCGCGAAGCGCGAAATTAAGAGCCGCAAAAAAGCTTTAAAGAAAGGAGCAAGGGGCTTTGAATAAAAAGAAAATAGGCATTAAAGCCGAAAAGGAAACCAAAAAAAGAATAAAGCCCTTGCCGATTTTATACCTTGCGGTAATAAGCGTGCTCATAGTTATATCGGTGCTGAATTACGCAAAGTTAAACGAGCTTACCTTCGAGGAAGCAACGATTAAAAACGAAACCGCGCTGCTTCAGGACGATATCGTAAGACTTAACGTCGAGCTTAACAGAATAACCGATATAAGCACGATAGAGCAAAAGGCAGAGGAGCTCGGAATGGTAAAGACCGACTCGAATAACGTAAAATACATCAGTATCCCTTCGGAAAACAAGGTTACCTCCGAGGCGGATAACGATAGCGGAATAGTTGCATCGATCATAAAAAGTTTATCCGTAATTATGGAATATTTCAGCTGATCGAGGCTTATACTTATAAAAAACAAAGCCAAGATTCGAACTTGGCTTTTGCTATTACAACAGAAGAATTAAAATTTTCAAAACGAAGGAGGAAAAGCCGTGGCATCAGGGGTTACAAGACCTATTTATAACAGAATGCTTTTTGTAAAGGGCTTATTTGCCTTCGTTATTTTTGCTGTTTTGATAGTACAGCTTTTCAACCTTCAGGTACTTCAGCACGATAAGCTTCAGCAGCTTGCGGTAAATCAGCAAACGGCGGTTATTTCGGTTGAAGCAAGCAGAGGCACCATTTACGACAGAAACGGCATCGCTCTTGCCGAATCTGCAACGGCCTATAAGGTCTACATAGTGCCCAACAAAATTGCCGACGATGATAAGCAGCTTATAATCGAGGGTCTTTCCGAAATCCTTTCGGTTGAAGAAACGAAGATCGAAAGCGCGGTATCAAAAACCGAAAGCAGCTACGTTGCGGTTGCAAGAAGAATAGAGCCCGACATTGCAACGGCAGTTCGCACCTTCATTAAGGATAACGGCTTAAACTACTGCATTAACGTAACCGACGACCCCAAGCGCTATTATCCCTTCGGCTCTCTTGCATCTCACGTGCTTGGCTTCACGGGCGACGATAATCAGGGTCTTTACGGAGTTGAGGCGCAGTATAACAGCCAACTTTCGGGCACGGCGGGAAGAATAATAAGTGCAATAGTATCGGGAGGAAACAAATACCTCATTCCTTACGATTACGAAATGTATATCGAGCCCGAGGACGGAAATTCCGTTGTTCTGACAATAGACCAGACGATACAGTACACTCTTGAAAATTATTTAAGAGAGTATCAGGAGCAAAACGGCTCTCGGAATCGCAGCGCAAGCATAATAATGAACGTAAAAACGGGCGAAATACTCGCAATGGCAACAATGCCCGATTTTGATTTGAACGAGCCCTTCGTGCTTACGGATTTTTACGCAAATAAGCTTGAAGAAGACGGCTCGAACCGCACCGACCTTCTTTACGAAATGTGGCGAAACAAGGCGGTTTCAGAGGTTTACGAGCCCGGCTCCGTATTCAAAACGGTAACGGCGGCCATTGCGCTTGAGTTAAAGCTTGTCAAAACCACCGATGAGTTTTACTGTCCCGGCTACCACATGGTAGGAAATTTAAAAATACGCTGCGCGAGAAGAAGCGGACACGGCACTCTCAATTTCGCAAAGGCTCTTGCAATGTCCTGCAACCCGAGCTTTATGAAAATAGCAGAGATGATCGGTGCCGATAATATGTATAATTACGTAAGAAGCTTCGGCGTTGGCTCTAAAACGGGAATAGACCTTCCCTCGGAGGAAACAGGCTTTTTCTTCACAAGAAGTGGCTACAACGCGGCGGAGCTGGCTACCTCGTCATTCGGTCAGCAGTTTAAAATTTCAATGATGCAGATGGTGCAGATAGTTGCATCTTACGCAAACGGCGGCACTATGGTAAAGCCGCACGTTGTAAAGGAAATAATCGACGCAAACGGAAATACCGTTGAAACAATCGGAACCACAGAGGTAAAGCAGGTAATAAGTGAGGAAACCGCAAAAGAGATCATTGATATGATGATAGGCGT
>JAZRNU010000089.1:0-30697 GCA_045648325.1 Eubacteriales bacterium
CGGTAACGGTAACAAGGCTTTTTCTTATCTCATTTTTCTCGGGTGAATCTTTTTACGAAAAGGCGTCGCTTCAAAGAAGCTCCGAGGTAATTTACTACACCTCCCGCGCCGTTATAACTGACAGAAACGGCCTTCCCCTTACCGACACCGACTCCTCTGTCTTGGGAGTTATTGATACCCTTCTTTACAAGGGCGGCGCCGTGTGCGAGGATAAATATCTTCCATATCTTAATAACTGCATTTTACAAAGAAAGACCGCCGTGCTTCCTTTGGTTGAAAAAACAAAGGACGTAGCAGGGCTCTGGTGCTTTGACACCCTTACGCGATACGGCGAAAATCAGCTTGCGGTGCATCTTATAGGCTCGCTTGACGAAAACGGCGACGGCGAATCGGGGCTTGAATACGCCTACAACTCTTTTTTAAGAAAAAACGAGAAGAAATATTCCGTTTCCTACACCTCCGACGCCGCAGGCGGCATTATTTCGGGGCTTGGGGTAAACATTTCGGGAAACGCTCTTCCTTCGGAGGATAAGCTCGTGCTTACGATAGACGCGGAAATTCAGAAAATCGTAAAGGAGGCGGCAAAAAACGTTAAAAGCGGCGCCGTGGTGGTATCAAGGGTCGATACGGGAGAAATCGTTTCACTTTTAAGCCTTCCCGAATATCACCCCTACAATTTGGGTGATGCCCTTGAAACCGAGGGCGCACTTGTTAACAAGGCGCTTACCCCATTTAACGCAGGCTCTGCCTTTAAGCTCGTTACCCTTGCCTGCTTTTTGGAAAACGGAGGCACGGAGCTTTACCACGAATGCACGGGAAGCATCTCCGTTGGAGAAAGCGTTATAGGCTGTTATCTTCGCAAGGCGCATGGCGAGCTTGACGTCACAAAGGCACTTGCCGCCTCCTGCAACGGTTTTTTCATTAAAATGGGGCTTTTAAACGGCGCCGAAAATATGCTTAAAACGGCAACCGCCTTTGGCTTTGGCTGTGAAACGGAGCTTGCAAGTGGATATTTTTCAAAAAGCGGAACTCTTGCCACCCTTTCGGAGCTTTCATACCTTGCCGAGCTTGCGAATATGTCGATGGGACAGGGCAAGCTTCTTGTGACCCCAATTCAGATGGCACAGCTTACACAGACGATTGCAAACGGAGGTGTCAAATGCCCTCTTTACACGGTAAAGGGCACGGTTGAAAACGGCGTTTTTACCGCCGACCCCGTTTCCGAAAGAGAAAAGGAAAGAATAATATCTGCAAAAACTGCCGAAATTATTTCGGCGGCAATGGCAGAGGTAACGGTAAGCGGAACGGGCAAAAAGGCAAACCCATTTTGCGGTGCGGCAACCAAAACCTCGACCGCAGAAACGGGAATTTTGAATTCCGAGGGAAAATACACCGTTCAAAGCTGGATAACCGGCTTTTTCCCCGTTTCCTCTCCCCGCTACGTTATAACGGTGCTTGCAGAGGACGTAGACCCCAGAGAAACGGTGGTATCTCCCGTTTTCAAGGCAATTGCCGAGGGCATTGCAACGCTTGAGGGCTTTTCTTAAAATCGGCTTTTTAAGCCGATTTTAATTTTTTTGTTGCCAATTTCTTCATTAAATGCTATAATAGACTAAATAAAGGCGGTGATCTTTTTGACCGAAAAAGAAATTATTGAAATAATCAAATCAAAAAAGGTCTACGGCTACGGCTCTGCGGCGGTAAGCGATATTGTTTTTGACGTAAATCTCCGCAAAGCCTGTGAGGCAAACTACTGCGGCTGCTACGGCAGAAACTACGCCTGCCCTCCCTTTTCCGGAACTCCCGACGAGATGATTGAAAGGGTTAAGAAATTCAACCGCGTTATAGTTTTTCAAACCGTTACTCCCCTTATTGACTCCTTTGATTTTGAAGGAATGCAGGCGGCCGGCAAGGCACATTCCGACATTCATTTTGAGGTGTCAAACGAAACGAAGGTCTTTTCGCTTGCGGCAGGCGGCTGCAGAATATGCCCCGAGTGCGCGGCTATAAAGGGAACACCCTGCCGTTTTCCAAGCAAGGTGATCTCATCGCTTGAGGCGTCTTGCATAAACGTTTACGAGCTTGCCAAAACGGTTGGATTAAAATATATAAACGGTGAAAACACCGTTACCTACTTTTCGGCATTTTTTATTTAATTGCGGCTTTTTTTACAGTTGACGGCGGCTTGCCGTTTAAAGTATAATAGAAAAAACATTATTAAAAGGTGATATTATGCAGGTTTCTTTTGAAAATAACCGCTTCGAGCTTGTTGTAAGCGGAAAACGCTTTTATTTTTCACCCTTGACCTTAAAGCCCTGGGAGAATGAAAATGAAATAACCTTTGGCGATTTTAAGGTTTTACCCAAAAAAGATGAGGTCAAGGCAGTTTGCGAAAGCAACGGCCTTAAAGCGACCTATATCTTTACCGCCGACGGCGATTTTCTCAAAACGGTGGTTGAAATTGAAAATAAGGGGGCAGATATTGCCCTTAAATCGGTAAACGTTTTGGAGCACCTTACCGCACCCTGCTTTGAAAACTATCCGATGATAAGCGTTACGGGCGACAATATGATAGGAATTGAGGGCATTCGCGCATTTGACCGTGACCGTCGCTCAAGCACCTACGCCGCTCTTACAGACCGCTACGGCAACGGCGCCTTTCTTATGGGCTTTACCGACAGCCGCCGCGAAATACATTGGATAGACACCTTTTTTGAAACAAAAAGCTTTACCGCAGTTGCAATGCGCGACGGCGTTACCTTAAAGTCGGGCGATACTCTTACCCTTGCTCCCCTTGTTATCGGATTTGACGGCTCCCTTAACAAGCTCTTTTCCGATTACGGCGATAAAATGGGCAGGGATTCCGAGGCAATTATTCCAGATGAGATTGCAACGGGCTGGTGCAGCTTTTACTATTACTACACCTTTGAAGACGAAAAGGATATTATCGGCGCCGCCGAAATGCTTAAAAAAAGCGAAATTGCAAACGACGTGAAATACATTCTTTTCGATGACGGCTGGCAAAACCGCGAAAAGGGTCCTAATCACAACTGGGGTGACTGGGATTGGGTTCCCGAAAGATGTCCGAGCGGAATGAAGGAAATGGTCAATAAGATTCACGCTCTTGGCTACAAGGCAGGTCTTTGGCTCGCTCCCTTTACCGTTTCAAAAAACAGTAATCTCTTTAAAGCGCATCCCGATTGGGCGCTTACCACCGAGGAAACTCTCACTCTCAGCGCTGCCGACTACGGGCTTGACCTTTCAAATCCCGAGGTTACCGAATTTATCAGAAAAACCTTTGAGCAGGTATTTAACGAGTGGGGCTACGATTACATAAAGATAGACTTTATAGGAATGGCGCTTTTCGAGGGAAACCATTTTGCCCGCGAAAAGACTCTTGCCGCCTATTACCACGACACCCTTAAAATGATAAAGGAAATAGCGGGTGACCGTCACGTGCTTACCTGCGGTCCCGCAATATTCCAGACCGTTGGCGCCACCGACTCGATAAGAATCGGTCCCGACGTCGGCAACCGTTGGGTAATTCCGACAGACTGGGCTGATCAGATTGGCGGAAACTGCTCAATAAAGCCCTGCATAAACAACACCGTAAGAAGAAACTGGCTTCACAACCGTCTTTTCCACATCGACCCCGACTGTATGATGGCGCGCCACTATGAAAATCCCTTCGAGAGAATTCTTTACGGCGGCAAAAGCATCTTCGGAGTCCCCTTCTCAAAGGAGATACTCGGAATCGACGACGTTACCTTCGACAGCTGGAGCAAGCTTATATGGTTCCTTTCTCTCCCCAACTTCCTTAGCGAGGTGTGGGACGAGCTTTTACCTGAGCGTAAGGAAAGAATAAAGGCAACCTTTGATTTCCCCAAAAGAAAGATAGGCTACGTTGACTACTGGGCAGACCCCGAAATAGTAATTTTCAAAACCGAAGATGACGACGAGGAAAAGCCCCAGATGCTTGCCGTATGGAACTACAGCGACAAGAGCGCAACCATTATGCTTCCCGCAGAGGTAACCGGCGGCTTTGAGTGGCGCTACGAGGAGGTCTTCGGGGAAGACGTTATTGAAGGACGCGGCGGAGTTTTTGCTTTCCCCGAAATCAAGCCTCACGGCGCAAAAATATTCAAAAAGGTAAAATAAATGATTTTTAAAATAACAAAAAAGCACCCCGTTGCAAGGGATTGTGCCGTTTGCGGCACCGATAACCCCTTTTCTCTCAAAACCGATTTTTTTGAGCTTGAAAACGGCGATCTGCTTGCCGTTTCCAATCCCAAGGAGTTTCACCAGAGCTACCCCGGCAGAGTTCACGGCGGCATTGTTTCGGCGCTTCTGGACGAAACGGTCGGACGGGCAATAAACGTTACCGAGCCTGAAAGCTGGGGCGTTACCGCCGAGCTTATTACCAAATACAAAAAGCCCGTTCCCTACGGCGAAAAGATCTACGCCGTTGGCAGAATAACCTCAAATAACCGCAGAATTTTCGAGGGTGAGGGCTTTATCTTTGACAAAAACGGCACCGTGCTTGCGCAGGCTTATGCAAAATATATGAAGCTTTCGCTTTCTTCGATCTCTGAGGACGGCTCCGCAGGCGACTTAAACCGCTTTTTGCCAAGCGAAAACGATCCTTGCGAAATTGACCTTCCCGATTTCCCCAAATATCTCAAAAAGGAATAAGACCGATGCTTTTAATTAAAGGAATATCAGAAAACGCATATTTCAACCTTGCAACCGAGGAATATCTTATCGATAATTTCTCGGAGGATATTTTTTACCTCTGGCAAAACGACAACGCCGTAATTATCGGCAAAAACCAAAACGCCTACTCGGAGATCGACCTAAGCTACGCCGAAAAGCACGGGATAAAGGTGGTAAGAAGACTTACGGGAGGCGGCGCCGTTTTCCATGACGTCGGCAACCTGAATTACACCGTTATCGGCAAAAACGATGAGGAAAGCTTCGGAAACTATTTAAAATTTTCAAAAACCGTTATCGGCTACCTTAAAACGCTTGGCATCAATGCCGAACTTTCCGGCAGAAACGATATTCTTGCAGACGGAAAAAAGATTTCCGGCACCGCACAGTGCGTGAGAAAGGGCAGGATCCTTCACCACGGCACCTTGCTTTTTTCCGCAGACCTTTCGCATCTTTCAGCTGTTTTGAAGGTAAACCCCTTAAAGCTTATCGATAAGGGAATCAAGTCGGTCAAAAGCCGTGTTACAAACCTCTCGGAGCTTACCGACAAGGTTAATGACGTTTCCGACTTTGCAAACGGGCTTTACGAATATATAAAGCAAAGCAGCGAGGACGTCACCGAATACGCCTTCAGCGAAAAGGACGTTTTTGAAACAAACCGTCTGGTTTTGGAAAAATACGGCACCAAGGAATGGAACTACGGCTACCTTTCCGATTACGGCTTTAAAAACAGCGTAAAGACGGCAGGCGGCATTATTGAGGTTGATTTTACCGTAAGCGGCGGCATTATCGAAAAGCTTAAAATAAGCGGCGACTTTTTCGGAAAGCGCGATATTTCCGAGCTTGAGGCGGCAATCTGCGGCACTCCTCACGATAAGGAAGCGCTCAAAAAGGTGCTTTTATCACAGCCGATTCCGGAATACGCCGCAGGCGTAACCGAAAAGGAGCTAACTGATATTTTCTTTTAAATTTAAAAGCAGTCGGAGTTATTCCGACTGCTTTTTTGTAAAGAAAAGCTCTTTTATTCCAATTACCAGAAGAAAAAGGGCAAAGGCTATCTTAACTGCCGCAAGCTTTCCGAGCCACACCGCCAGAAATCCGCCCAAGACCGCGCCCGGCAAGGCAGTAAGCAAGATAAAGAAGCCCGTTTTAAAGCTCACAAGTCCGTTTTTGGCATTTAAAATAACAGAAAGGACTGCCGTTGGGAGAAAAAACAAAAGATTTATTCCTGCCGCAGTTGTTGGCTCTGTGCCCGCAAAGCCCGTGAGCCACACCAAAAGCACCGACCCTCCGCCAAGCCCCATCGATGCGGCAATTCCCGATAAAAATCCAATAAGATATTCCATTTTACACCGCACCCAAAAACATTTTTATTGCCGCAAAAACAAGAAATCCGCCGAAGATCCGCTTTAAGAGGGCGGGCTTTATTTTTTTGAGAAAAAAGGCGCCGGGTATTGCCCCCAAAACACCGCCGATTGCAAACGGAATTGCGGAGACAACCTTTAAATCTGCACCGAAGATATAAAAGCAAACGCTTACCGCCGAAAGAAAAAGCACCACGAAAACGGTTGTGGCGTGAGCGGTTTTTTGCTCGGTCTTTTTGCCGTTTTGGGTTACAAGACCTTCAAACATCGGCACGAGTATCATACCGCCGCCCGCTCCGAAAAAGCCGTTTATCACTCCTGCCGCAACTCCCAAAAGCGCAATTATCACCTTGTTTTTCATTTTTTGCACCCCTTTTAATGCTATTTTTTCAAATTTTCTTGAAAATATACCGTTTTGCGGTAAAGCGTCGCCTGCCCAAAACAAAAATCCACCCAAAAAGGTGGATTTTAAAATTTTCAGCCATTTATTTTTAATATTTGCTTCCGCCCACAAACTCCTTTGAAAGGGAGTAATCGGGAATTAAATCGCAGGAAATTTCGGTAAAATATTTAAGTGCCGAAATAACCCGTTTAGCTCTTTCATAGTTTTCAGAGTCCTTGCTTACCTCTGAAAAAAGCTCGATTGCCTTTAATTTGAGCGCCGCAGGGTCAAACGGAAATGCGGTAACGAGCTTTATATCGGCAGTATCCGCAAGGGGATTTATATAAAGCTTTTCGCCGCGTCTTACTCCTTTCCAGAAGTCAAGAGTAAGCTCTGCGTCTGCGTTTCGGGTGCGGCTGTCACGCACGGTGCGGCGAATAAGACGTATGTCGGAGCCCTTTAGCACCGTTTCGCCGCGAAGGGTATAGTCGCTGTCGCCCGTTATGAAAAGCTTTATAAAGCTTCCTTCAGGGAGCATATCTATTACCTTGGGGTCAAGCGCATGAATGCCCTCAACGATGGCAACGCCATTTTCCGAAAGGCAAAGGGTAAGCGCGTCCTCCTTGCGTTTTACCGTTTTGAAATCGAAAACGGGGAGCTTTACGCTTTTTCCCGTGGCAAGCTCGGTAAGCTTTTCTTTCAAAAGGTCGGTATCTATTGCGTTTACCGACTCGAAATCGGTAATTTTTCTTTTTTCCATCTCGTCGCTGCTGTAATAAAAGTTATCAAGCGAGATTACCTCTGCCTTTATTCCTCTTTCAGAAAGCTCCTCGCAAAGACGGTGCCCAAGGGTGGTTTTACCCGAGCTTGAGGGGCCTGTAAGCATTACGAGTCTTGCGCCGCTTTTTGCAATTTCGTCGGCGGTGTTTTCTATTTCCTCTGAAAAAAGAGCCTCGCAGTAGGCAACGAAGCCTGCCGCGTCCTCCTTTATTCTTTTGTTTATATTTTCAACGTCAAAAAGAGCCTTGTCCATCTGATAAAACATTGTAAAAAACCTCGTTTTCTTTGTGAGGATTTCGAAGGTACTCGTAGGGGAATTTATAATTTGCCTCTCTTACGGTGTTTCCCTTGGTTTTCAGCTTTGAAACGCTGCCCGCTCCGCAGGCAAGCACGGTCTGCAGGTCCTCCATCATATAGATGTTGTAAAGACATTCGCCGCCGTTTTTGGCATATCCCACGTTTTCAAGGTTTGCGCCGATATTTCTCTGGCGGTAAAGGTAATAGGGGTTGTAACCGTTTTCGGTAAGAATATTCTGCGAATAGTTTACCATCTTTTCGGTAAGAAGAGCCGAAGCCCCCTCCTCCTTTTCCGTTGCGGCACGCTTCTTAGAAAGAGTATGCACGGTAATCGACGGAATATTCTCTTTTATAAGCCCGTTTACCGTTTTTTCAAAGCTTTCCGCGGTGTCGCCCATAAGACCTGCAATTACGTCGGAGTTGATATTTGTAAGCCCTGCCTCTCTTACGGTGTAAAGCGCCTTGTAAAAGTCTGAGGCGGTGTGGTTTCTTCCTATATTTTCAAGCACGCTGTCGTTTAAGCTTTGCGGATTTACCGAAACACGCATTGTGGGCAAAACCTCGTAAAGTGCCTTTGCCTTTTCGCTCGTAATGCACTCGGGACGTCCTGCCTCAAAGGTAATTTCCTTGAAATTATCTAAAGAAAACGCCTCGTTTGCCGTTTCAAAAAGGCTTTTAATATCGTATTCCGAGATGACGGCGGGGGTGCCGCCGCCGATATAAAGCGTTTCGGGAGAAAGACCGAGATTTTTTACTATCTCGCCCTTTTTAATTATTTCCTCCTTAAGCTTTTTGAGGTAATCGGGCAAAAGTGCGCCCGCCGTGGCTATTGAATGGGAAACGAAGGAGCAGTATCGGCATCTCGAGGGGCAAAAGGGTATGCCTATATAGATGCTTACGCCGTTTTTGCGCATTTCCTCCTTTGCCAGAAGAGTGCGCTTTGCCGCAGATATTCCAAGGGAAATGCGGCTTTTATCGGTAAAAAACTCATCTTTTAAAATTTCGCGGGTCTTTTCCTCGCCCACCTCTGTCAAAAGCGCTTCGATAGGCTTTGAGGGGCGTATGCCCGTTAAAATTCCCCACGGCACCGAAATATCGGTAACCTTTCTTGCGGCAATCCAGAAGGCGGTTTTAAACGCCTTGCTTTCCCTCTTTTTTTGCAAAAGAGGACTGTCGGAAAGGGTTAAAAATTCGGAAAAGCCCTCGCCGAGCCTGCCGTTTTTATTTATTTTTACCGTGTAGCCGTTTTCGGCTCTTATTACCTCAATCTCTCCGTTGCCGTCCTCCTCACCGGTTGGCTTTTCGCCCGGAAAAAAGTGACAGCACATAAGCTCAAGCTCATATTTAAGAGCGCAGTTTGTAAAAGTGAACTTCATTTATTTTTCTCCGAAATCAGAAAAAGGGGTTGTTATCCCTTTCCTCAAAAACAGTTGTCTTGCGGTCGTGACCGGGGTAAACGGTGAGATTTTCCTCTATTTTGAAAATTTTTTCTCTTACAGAGGTTAACAGCGCCTCCATATCGCCGCCCGCAAAATCGGTTCTTCCTATGCAGTGGTAAAAAAGGGTATCACCCGTGAAAAGTCCTTCACGGCATTTTATGCAGATGCTTCCCGGTGAGTGACCGGGAGTTTCAAAAAATTCAAGGGTCAGCTTGCCCGCGGTGAGGGTGTCGCCGTCGGTTACCGCAATATCAACGTCCTTTAAGGTGTCCTTTACGCCGGGAAACCAACAAAGAAGCGTCTTTTCCCTGTCGTGAAGATTCTCTTTTGTAAAGCGGGAGGCAACGAGCTTTGCGCCCGTTTTTTCAATAACCTCCGAGGCCGCCATAATATGATCGTAATGCTCGTGAGTGTAGATTACGTATTTAATGTCAAGCCCTTCTATTTCGGGCAAAATCTTCCATGCGTTTGCACCGGGGTCAACGATAAAGCCAACGCCGTTTTCGTCGGTTACAATGTGACAGTTTGCGCAAAGCGGCCCCAAAACGAGTGTTTTAACCATTTCAGTTTCCGCTCCTCTCAACAGAATATACGCCGCTTATTCTCGAAAGCTTTGACAAAATAAGCTGAAGATGTTCGGCGCTGTTTACCTCGATGGTAAGCAAAACAAGGGTTGAGCCGTCCTTTTGCTCTCTTGCCGAGAGAGTCTGAATATTTATTCTCATTGCGGCAAGCTGTGAGGACATATCCGCCATAAGACCTATTCTGTTTTCACCTATTACCGCAATGGTAACGGTGAAATCACCCTTTTCGCTATCCCATCTCGCTCTTACAAGACGCTCTGCCGTTTCCTCGTTGCAGTTTATAACGTTAGGGCAGTCTGCCTTGTGAATGGAAACGCCGTAACCTCTCGTGATAAAGCCCACTATATCGTCACCCGGCAGGGGCGAGCAGCACTTTGCAAGACGTGTAAGGCAGTCGCTTACACCCTCAACAACGATATTCTGCGCAAGCTTTTTATTTCCTTTGTGCTCTGTCTGCACGGTGGGAGTTTCCTCCGCCTCGCTTCCACGAAGCTTCTGGTATTCGTCCTTTAAGCGGGGCATAATCTTTGAAATATAAAGACCGCCGTAGCCAATCGAATTGTAAAATTCGTCAAGAGTGAGGTTCATCTTCTCCAAAATGGGAGTATAAAGGATAATTTTTTCGTTATCCTTTGCAAAAATGCCGTTTCGGCGAAGCTCTCTGTCAAGCTCCTCCTTGGCGGTTTTAATATTTTCCTCGCGGCACTCTCTTTTAAACCACTGTCTTATCTTGGTGCGCGCCTCACTTGTTTTTGCAATTTTAAGCCAATCTCTCTTGGGACCCGTTGACGCCGCCGAGGTGGCAATTTCAACTATATCGCCGTTTGAAAGCTGGAATGAAAATTCAACCGGCTTTCCGCCGACCTTTGCCGAAATCATCTTGTTTCCGATATCGGAGTGAATTCTGTAAGCAAAGTCAATGGGAGTTGCGCCAAGAGGCAGGGTTATAACGTCGCCCGACGGAGTGAAAACGAAAACCTCGTCGGCAAAAAAGTCGATTTTAAAGGTGCGGAAAAATTCCTCGGGCTCGGTGGAATCCTTTTGTATTTCAAGGAATTCTCTTACCCAGCCAAGCTTTGCATCGGCATCGCTTTTGCCGAAAATTCCGCTTTTGTATTTCCAGTGCGCTGCAATTCCGAGCTCTGCGGTGCTGTGCATATCCCACGTTCTTATCTGCACCTCAAGCGGAATGCCCTCTTTGCCTATTACCGTAGTGTGAAGCGACTGATACATATTCTGCTTGGGTGTTGAAATATAATCCTTGAATCTTCCGGGAATGGGCTTGAAAAGGTCGTGAATAACGCCTAAAACGTTGTAGCAGTCGGTCACGGTATCAACGATTATGCGGATTGCGTAAAGATCGTATATCTCCGAAAAATCCTTGTTACCCATATACATCTTGCGGTAGATGCTGTAGGTGTGCTTTACACGGCTTTCGATGTGAATGGTCTTGCCGTTTATTTCAAGGCGGTTTCTTATCTGGCGCTTAACAGATGCAAAAAGGTTGTTTCCAATCTCCTTGCAGTTTGCCATCTGCTCAACTATGTGGTTGTAGCCGTAGGCGTCAAGATATTTTATTGAAAGGTCCTCAAGCTCGTGCTTCATTCTCTGCATACCGAGTCGGTGTGCAAGAGGTGCGTAGACCTCCATCGTTTCAAGGGCAACGGAGCGCTGCTTTTCGGGCGCTCTGTAATGCAGCGTTCTTACGTTGTGAAGACGGTCTGCAAGCTTTATAAGAATAACTCTTATATCCTTTGCCATTGCAAGAAACATCTTGCGAAGAGTTTCTATCTGTTGCTCCTCCTTGGAGCTGTAGGGTATCTTTCCGAGCTTTGTAACGCCGTCTACAAGTTCGGCAACCTCTTTGCCGAAATTCTTTTTGAGAAATTCAAGGCCTACCTCGGTATCTTCAACGGTATCGTGCAAAAGTGCCGCAACGATAGCCTCGGTATCGGAGCCGTATTCCGAAAGAATAACCGCAACGTTTACGGGGTGTGAAATGTAATCGTCGCCGCTTTCGCGCTTCTGACCCTTGTGCGCTTCCTCTGCAATGAGGTAGGCTTTTTCAATTTTATCAAAATCGTATTTGATACCGTTAGCCCGAAGGGCCTTCATAAGTACCTCAAGCATTGCGGCTTGCCCCCTTCATTTTTCTGTAAAGCGCGCTGTCGGTAAGCGACACCGTGCCGTTGAAGTTGCTTTCGGAAACAAAAAGTCCGCCCTCGCGTTCCTCGCTCTTAATGATTTTGAGCTCGTTAAAAATCTTAACCGATGCCAGTGCCTTAAAGGGCGAAAGCTTTGTTCCGTATTCGCTGTTTATATGCTCTGCCAAAGAGGAAAGCCCGAAAAACGAAAGTCCCTCTTTTATTTTGTTTTTGAAATATTTTACCGCAACGCGAAGCTCCTCGGTTGAGGGAGCCTCCTCTGCATCGTCAAATTCAAAGCTTTGCTCCGATGTAAGCTCAATATCCTTAACCGAAAGCTGAACCGAGGAGCGGTCACGGAAATTGTTTTCCTGAATTGCCGCAACCACGTTCACTCTGTCGCCTGTGGCGGCTATAACCGAATCGTAGGGGATATCAAATGATACGGCAACCACCTCTTTTTTGCCGTCGGAAAGGGTTATTCTTGAAAACTTTCTGTTTGAAAGGGGGAGCACCGACTCCACCTTAACGTTTTTAAGGTAAAAAAGCGGTGAGCTGTTTGCGGTGCCCGTTGGCTCAAATCTCATAAGCTCGCGGCAAAGATTCAAATCGACCTCTGCAAGAGAAAGCTCGCAATCGGAAACTATTTTGCAGCAAAGAATATCCTCTGTCATCTTTGCTTTTGCATATTCGTTTATTGCTTTTCGGAAGCTATCTATATTCTCCGCCTTAAGCGAAAGGCCCGCCGCAAGCTCGTGACCGCCAAACTTTTCAAGGTATGCGCTGTTTTCCGAAAGCGCCTCAAACAAATTAAATCCCTCGATGCTTCGTCCGCTTCCCTTGGCGGCGCCGTTTTCCTCGGAAATGAGTATTGCGGGGAGATAATATCTTTCGGTGAGTCGGGAGGCAATTATTCCTATAACTCCCTGATGCCAGCCCTTGCCCGAAATTACCATTATTTTATCGTTTTTAAGGTCGACCTGACTTTTAAGTGCCTCCTCAGCCTCGCGCATTATCTTTTGCTCGGTATCCTGTCTCGTTTTGTTTTCCTCGCAAAGGATATTGGCATAGCGATAGCCCTCCTCGGCGTTTTTTGCCATAAAGAGCTTTACCGCATTTTCGGTGGTACCCATTCTTCCCGCGGCGTTTATGCGGGGGGATATCATAAAGCCAACTGTCTGGGATGTAAGGGTTCTTGAGCCCTTGTTAAGCATCTCGATAAGCGATGCAATGCCGGGGCAAACGTCGCCCCTGTTCATTTTATAAAGACCTATTTTTGCAATTTCTCTGTTTTCCGAAAGAAGCGGAACAACGTCGGCAATGGTGCCGATTGCAATTATTTCGCCGTATTTTTTAAGTATTTCCCTTTCGCTTCCTCTGCCCTCAACGGCGCAGATAAGCTTAAATGCAACGCCAACGCCCGCAAGCTCTCTGAAGGGATAGTTTTTTGAAATTTTGGGGTTTATTACGGCAGATGCCGCGGGAATACAGCCGCCGCACTCGTGGTGGTCGGTAACAACGAAATCAAGGCCCATTGCCTTGCCCTCTTCTATTTCCGAAATGGCGGTAATGCCGTTATCAACGGTGATGATAAGCTCAGCACCCTGCTCCTTTATCTTTTTAAGCGCCGCAACGTTCATGCCGTAGCCCTCGCCCTCACGGTCGGGAATGTAGTGGCCAACCGACACTCCCTTTGACGAGAAGTATTTTACCATAAGGGAAACCGAGGTAATACCGTCGACGTCATAGTCGCCGTAGATCACTATTTTTTCCTTTTTCTCTATTGCCCTTTTAATCCTTGCAACCGCCGCCTCCATGCCGTCAAGCAAAAAGGGATCGAAAAACTCAAAGGGAGTTGCCGAGAAGAAGGAGTCGGCAAGCACGTTATCGTTACCCACGCGGTTATAAAGAACACGCGCGGCTATCTCGCTTATTCTGTATCTTTTACAATATTCTTTTATTTTTTCGCCGTTCTGTTTAAGAACCAATCGTATCTTTCGCATTTTTTATACCTGCTTTTTTCGGGATAATACTTTTCCATATTATAATATTATATAATATTTTTCTTTCAAGTGCAAATTATTTTTTCTCATTTTGAAATTTTTTTCATTTTTGCCCTCTTTGAGCCGCCCAAAAACGATAAATTCAGCTGTTGCTATTGAATTTTTCACCGTTTTGTAATATAATTTAACTGTAAAAAGCAAGGAGGAGGCGCGCGTTTTGAAATTCATAAAATTTTTGTGCTTGCTCCCCGTAAGAATTGCCCTTACCGTTTTTCTTATTCTGTTTATCTCAGGAGGGCTTTGGCTTCTTGGAAACGGCTATGTAAATATCCCCTGCAGCTTCCTTGAATTAACAGGCCTTTACTGCCCCGGCTGCGGAGTGGGAAGAGCGCTTAAGGATATCTTACGGTTCGATTTTATTGCGGCGTTTTGCCACAATCCCCTTGCTGTTACGATGGGCCCGTTTATTGGCTATTATCTTGTAAAAATGTGGGTTTTTTACCTTTTTGGGCGTGATATTCTCCCGTTTTTCAAGATTTCAACCAAGGCGGCAATATGGATCTTGATTGCCATTCTGGCATTTTGGATATTGCGCAACATTCCCGTTTTCCCCTTTAATCTACTCGCACCGTGAAAGGAAGTTTTAAAATGAATTTTTGTACAAATTGCGGCAGTCCCCTCTCTAACGACGACAAGTTTTGCAAAAACTGCGGAAAGCTTGTTTCCGAGGCTCCCGTGCAGGTAATTCCCGTGGCTTCTCCCTCGCCCGAAAAGCTTCACGGCACACCTGTGGGACTTTTGATTTTCTCAATAATAAACACCGTTCTGGGCGCAGGCGCGCTTTGCTTTTGCAATTTTTTCACCATTGCGCTTGGCATCTGGGGCATTATCGCTTCGTCACTTGCTTCGAACAAGCCTATGGAAAAAGGTAAAAATCTCTGCAAAATTTCGCTTATTGTAAACATTATCGCGTCTGTAATTTTCTTGCTTTGGGTAATCGGGTATATAGTTTACGTAGTGATTATGTTTAACACAATGGGCGGTATGGACCCGGGTTCCTTGGGTTCGGGTTATTTGTATTAAGCAGCGGTTACTGATGAAAATATCCGACAAAACGTCGGATATTTTTTTGTATTTTACCGCATTTTTTCGATTGCCATATTGTCAACGCGCCATTTTTGTAGTATAATAAATATTATTTTTAATGAGGTGAATAGTTATGTCTTCAGAATTAAATAATCTTAACACGGAAGCTTCTTCACAGCCTTCCAAAAAGCTCCGTGTAGGTCTTTTGGTTTTCTCAATCATCACAACCGTTATAAGCACCTGCTTTTTCTTTGTTGGCTTCCCCTTTGGTGTTACCGCACTCATTCTCACAATAGTTGCATCTAAGAGCGAAAGCGCAAAATCCGAGAAAACTCTTGCACTCGTTGCAAAAATCCTCAACATCGTAAGCATTTGCCTTACTGCAATTATTTTGGTATTTTACATTCCTTACCTCATCTACGTAATTTCAGCCCTCGTAAGCGGCGGAGTGTGATAAATAAAAATCCGACTCATTGTCGGATTTTTTTATTTCAAGGCATTTTTTTGGCGTTATTCTATTGTCAATATAATATTTTTGTAGTATAATATTCTATTATAAATTTTTATTTAACTGTGGGGGATCACCGTGTTTTTCAATTCCGACAAGCTTCACGAGGAATGCGCTGTTTTCGGCGCATCTTTAAAAATGCCCGAGGCGGCAAGCCTTACCTATAACGGCCTTATTGCTCTTCAGCACAGAGGTCAGGAAAGCGCAGGCATAGCCGTAACCGAGGGAAATAACATCATTTGTCACAAAAACGAGGGCCTTGTGAGCGAGGTTTTCGATAAGACCGCCATGGAAAAGCTTTCGGGCTGCTACAATGCAATCGGTCACACCCGTTATTCCACAAAGGGCAGTGCAACCGCGGCAAACATTCAGCCTATTGTAAAGGAATATCTCACCGGCAGAGTTGCGGTTGCTTTAAACGGAAACATCACCAACATTGATGCTCTTCAGGAAAAGCTTGCCTCTCTCGGAATAGGCTTTGCTCTTTCCTCTCATTGCGACGTTATCGCTTCTCTTATTGCCTACCACAATCTCTCCCTTAACTGCACCGAAAAAGCAGTTGTTGCCGCCGCAAGCGAACTTGAGGGCGCCTTCTGTCTGGTAGTTATGGGCTGTGACGGCAAGGTCATTGCGGTAAGAGATCCCAACGGTTACCGTCCCCTTTGCATAGGAAAAAGCGAAAACGGAATTATCTTCGCCTCCGAAACCAGCGCGCTTGACACCTGCGGCTTTGATCTTCTTCGCGACGTAAAGCCCGGCGAGGTCGTGGTTGCTCAGAACGGTGAGATAGTAAACAGCAGCGTTGCGCTTGACTCCGAAACCCTCGGTCTTTGCATATTCGAATACGTATATTTTGCACGTCCCGACTCGGTTATCGACGGACTTTCGGTTTTCAAGGCACGTTACGAAATGGGCAGACGTCTTGCAAGAGAATGCCCCACTGACGCCGACTGCGTTTGCGGCGTACCCGACAGCGGTCTTGAAGCCGCTATGGGCTATGCCTTTGAAAGCGGGCTCCCCTACGTTTCGGGCTTTAACAAAAACCGCTATATCGGCAGAAGCTTTATCTTCCCCACCCAGGCAGAAAGAGCAAACGCCGTAAGAATGAAATTGAATCCCGTTGCCTTCAACGTTGAGGGCAAAAGAATAGTCGTTTGCGACGACTCTATCGTAAGAGGCACCACCGGCGGAAAGACGATAGACCTTCTTCGCAAGGCGGGCGCAAAAGAGGTTCACCTCCGCATTTCCTCGCCGCCCTTTATCCACTCCTGCTTCTACGGTACCGACGTGGGCGATGAATCCACCCTCGTTGCAAACCATAAATCAATAGATGAAATAAGAGATCTTTTCAATGCCGACACTCTCGCTTACATAAGCCTCGAGGGCTTGGTCGATGCCTGCAAGGGTTGTAACCTTCCCTTCTGCCTTGGCTGCTTCAACGGCGAATACGGCGTAAAGAAAAACAAGAGCGAGGAGAAATAAAAATGGAAAACACCGCTTACATAATTCTTGAAAACGGCAAAATCCTCAAAGGCAAAAGCATAGGCGCAAAAAAAGACGTTATTGCAGAGCTTTCATTCACCACCGGCGTTGTTGGTTACCTTGAAACCCTTACCGACAAAAGCGCCTACGGTGCCGCAATAGTTCAGACCTTTCCCATAATCGGAAACTACGGCGTTATTCCCGAGGATTTCGAGGGAGAGGAAATAACCGTTTCGGCTTACATTGTTCGCGAAATGTGCGAAACCCCCTCAAACTTCAGATGCAAGGGCACCCTTTCCGCCCTTTTGGAGGAGCGCGGCATTCCCGGCATAAAGGGAATTGACACAAGAGCCCTTACAAAAATGATACGCGAGCAGGGTACTATGAATATGATGCTTTGCTCCGAGCTTCCCAATGATATGGAGGCTACTCTTAAGAAAATAAAGGAATATAAGCTTACGGGAGCCGTTCCCGCCGTTTCGGTTAAGGAAAAATACACCGTAGAGGCAATCGGCGAAAAGAAATTTTCCGTTGCTCTTATCGACTTCGGTGCAAGAAAGAGCCTTATTTCAGAGCTTACCAAAAGAGGCTGTGAGGTAACCGTTTACCCCTACAACGTAACCGCAAAGGAAATCATTTTGGCAAATCCCGATGGCATCGTGCTTTCAAACGGCCCCGGCGACCCCGCCGAGAACCCCGAGGTTATAGAGATGCTCAAGGCTCTTAAGGAAGCAAAGATCCCCACCCTTGGCATCTGCATCGGTCATCAGCTTTTTGCCTTGGCAAACGGATTTAACTCCAAAAAGCTTGAATACGGCCATCACGGCGGCAATCAGCCGGTAAGATGCTTAAAGGACGGCAGAATTTATATAACCAGCCAGAGCCACGGCTACGCAATAGAGTGCGATGCATCAGACGATGCCATTGAAACTCTCTGGATAAACGAAAACGATAAGACGGTTGAGGGTATTGAATATAAAAGCCTTCCCGCATTTACCGTTCAGTTCCACCCCGAGGCATCGGCAGGTCCGCTCGATACCCTTTTCCTTTTTAACAAATTTATTGACATGATGAAATAAGCATTTTCAAGGAGGTTAAAATAATGGATCCCAACAAAAGACCCGAATCAATGGAAAGAATAACTACTCCCGAGCTTGCCGCCGCATTTATCGACGCGCAGGTAGCGGAGGTAAGAGAGCAGGTAGGAAGCAAAAAGGTTCTTCTTGCACTCTCAGGCGGCGTTGACAGCTCTGTCGTTGCCGCGCTTCTCATCAAGGCAATCGGCAAGCAGCTCGTTTGCGTTCACGTCACCCACGGCCTTATGCCTAAGGGCGAGAGCGAGGACGTAGTGGAGGTTTTCAGAAATCAGCTTGATGCAAACCTCGTTTACATCGACGCAACCGACCGTGTCCTCGATAAGCTCGTTGACGTTTACGAGCCCGAAACCAAGAGAAAGATAATCGGCGGCGAATTCGTGCGCGTTTTTGAAGAGGAAGCAAGAAAGCTTGAGGGCATTTCCTTCCTCGCACAGGGCACCATTTATCCCGATATTTTGGAAAGCGACGGCGTAAAGGCTCACCACAACGTTGGCGGTCTTCCCGACGATATGCAGTTTGAGGGTCTTGTTGAGCCCATTAAGCTCCTTTACAAGGACGAGGTAAGAGTTGTAGGTAAGGCTCTTGGTCTTCCCGCAGCAATGGTTGACCGTCAGCCCTTCCCCGGCCCCGGTCTCGGCGTTCGTTGCACCGGCGCAATAACCCGCGACAGACTTCACTCGCTTCGCGAGTCCGACGCTATTTTAAGAGAGGAATTCGATAAGGCAGGTCTTACCGATAAGGTCTGGCAGTTCTTTACCGTTGTTCCCGATTTCCGTTCCACCGGCGTAAGAGACGGCAAGAGAGTTTTCGATTGGCCCGTAATTATCCGTGCAGTCAACACCGTTGACGCAATGTCGGCAACCGTTCCCGAGCTTGACTGGGCGGTTTTGAAAAAGATTACCGACAGAATTCTTGCAGAGGTCCCCGGCGTTTGCCGAGTTCTTTACGATTTAAGTCCCAAGGCTCCCGCAACCATCGAGTGGGAATAAGGGGCCTTTATAATGAAAAAAAGAATATTTTCCCTTCTTCTTTCGCTTTCTCTTTTCGTTTCGCTCTTTGCCGGCTGTGATACAATAAGCGGAAGCTCATCTGCTCCCGCGGGAAGTGAGCCGACCTCGTCAATCGGC
The DNA here is from genome assembly GCA_045648325.1 of Eubacteriales bacterium. Classification (GTDB taxonomy): domain Bacteria; phylum Bacillota; class Clostridia; order Oscillospirales; family RGIG5299; genus RGIG5299. The sequence continues at coordinate 19,004 of JAZRNU010000089.1, forward strand.
GGCGAAGAAAAATTAGAAAGCTACAACGATTATATTAATTCAGGCTATATTTCTTTCGCAATAACAGACGCCAATATTACCGTTTTCTACAAGTACAGCTGCGACGACGGCAAAATAACCGTTAACGCCCGCGTTTACTCGGTCTCAAGCAAAAGCTTTATTACCGAGCATTATACAAATACCCAAAGCGCAGAAGAACCGTCCTTCTGCATTGTCAAGAATGAAGAAATGATGATAAACGTCATTTACTCCGAAAGTGCAGGCGGTTGTGTTGTTGAGTATTTACCCTCGAAGCCCGTACACACCCATTCCTTCACTGAAGGATACGTATCCGACGGCGGCAAGCACATGGCTAAATGCTCCTGCGGTGAAACGGATTATCCCGAGCTTTGCAGCTTGGGCGACTTTAAAAGCGACGATAAAAATCACTGGCAGACCTGCTCCGTTTGCGGCTTTACCGCAAAATCGGCGCACACCGTTGTAAACGGAAAATGCACGGTATGTAACAAAACCTTCGATACCGAAAGCAAGGGCCTTGAATTTACCGAGGTTTCGGGCGGATATGCCGTTATCTCACTCGGAAGCTGCACCGATAAAAACCTCCGCATTCCCTCAACTCACAACGGCAAGCCCGTTGTTGCAATAGGAGGCTTTGCCTTTGCAGGCACCGATATCGAATCGGTTTATATCCCCGAAAGCGTAACCGAGATAGGCGCCTTTGCTTTTTCAAACTGCACAAAGCTAAAGGGCGAGCTTGTCATAAGAGGATCGGGTAACGTTATAATATCCGAAAGCGCCTTCACGGGCTGCAGCTCCCTTACAAAGCTCACGGTGGCAAGCCATTTTTCAGAAATTCTTGCAGATGCATTTTCACACTGCACCGGTCTTAAGGAAATTCACTTCGATAACCCCTTCGTTTCATCATTTGATATTCACACCTTTGCATATTGCAGCTCACTTGAAAAAATCAAGGCAGGCGGTCTCCGCGAGGACTGGATAATCATATTTGAAAACAGCGTTGGCGGCGAAGGCGAGCTTGAGGACCTTTCATGGTATGCAAACAGCGGCAACTTCATCATTGAATTTGACGACGGCTCCACCATGACAAAATCTGAGCTTATAGCTCTTTACAGCTTTGAATAAAAATTTACGGTTTTTTCCGTTTCAATAATCAAAAAGGAGAATTATTCCAATGCAATTAGTAGCTTTTATTCTTTATTTTGCGCTGATTCTCGGAGTAGGTCTTTTCTTCTTCTTCCGTTCCAAAAACAGCGGTGAGAAGGACTACTTCCTCGGCGGACGCAGCATGGGTCCGTGGGTAACGGCAATGAGCGCACAGGCCTCCGATATGTCGGGCTGGCTTCTTATGGGCTTCCCCGGAAGCATTTTGGCCTTCGGTATGGGCAAGGTCTGGATCGGTATCGGTCTTGCAATCGGTACTGCGGCAAACTGGATCATCGTTGCGAAAAGACTTCGCCGTTTTTCACGCGCATCGGGCGACTCCATTACCCTTCCCCAGTATCTTACAAACCGCTTTGCCTCGCAAAGCCCCGTGCTTAAAATCGTTTGCGCGGTAATCTTTTTAATAAGCTTTACCGTTTACGTTTCCTCTGCATTCGTTGCCGGTAAGAGCGTTTTGGTTGCTGTTATTCCGTGGTTTGCAGATAAAGAGCTTCTTGCAATGGGACTTTTTGCTCTTCTCATACTTATCTACACCTTCCTCGGCGGCTATAAGGCTGTTTGCTGGACCGACTTCTTCCAGGGTCTTATGATGCTTATCGCATTGCTTGCCGTTCCGATAGTAATGGCAACAGGCAACTCCGACGCCTCCTTCCTCGGCGCATTTGCCGACGGTGTTTCCGCCTTCGAATCAAACCCCTTTACCGCTGATTGGAGAGATATCGTCACCGGTCTTTCATGCGGTCTTGCCTACTTCGGTATGCCCCATATCATCGTTCGCTTTATGGGTATAAGCAAGCCCTCGCAGGTTAAAAAGGCTTCCACCGTTGCAATCGTATGGGTTGTTCTTTCACTTGGTGCCGCAATTGCTATTGCAGTACTCGGAAGAACCTTCCTCTTTAACGACGGAGCCTCTCTCGCAGAGATGCTTCTTACCGCAGGCTCGCAGGAAAAGATATTCATTACCCTTGCACAGGGACTTTTCCCCGCAATTATTTCGGGCCTTTTGCTTGCAGCTATCGTTGCTGCCGCAATGTCCACCGCAGACTCACAGCTTCTCGTTGCTTCCTCTGCCTTTACAAGCGACCTTTACAAGCCGCTTATCCGTAAAAACAAGGCAAGCGATAAGGAAATGCTCTGGGTTGGAAGAATCGTCGTTATCATCGTAAGCATCGTTGCTTTCTTCATTGCATCAAGCGGCTCAAGCTGGGCAAGCAGCATTATGAGCATGGTTGAAAACGCATGGGGACTTTTCGGTGCCGCATTCGGTCCCGTTGTATTGCTTTCCCTCTTCTGGCGTCGCTTTAACTATGCGGGCGCTTGTGCAGGTATCATCACCGGCGCTGTTGTTGACATCGCATGGCTCCTTCTCTTTACAAACACCATTATGCCCGCAGTTATTCTCCCCACAGGCATCTACGAAATTCTCCCCGGCTTTATCGCAGGCGGTGCGGCAGCGATAATCGTTTCGCTTTGCACCAAGGCACCCTCCAAAGAGGTTGACGAAATCTTTGCATCTGCAACCGATGCTTCAATAGATGACTAAACAATTTAACAATTTAATTTAAGGAGTAAAAAATATGAAAACACTTTACACCGGCAAAACCAAGGACGTTCTTCTTGACGAAGAAAAGAATATTGTTCACCTTCTCTTTAAAGACAGCGCAACCGGCGAAAACGGCGTATTCGATCCCGGATCCAACTCCGTTGGCGGCAGCGTTGAGGGCAAGGGCAAAATCGGTCTTGCAATTTCAAAATATTTCTTCGAGCTTATGGAGAAAAACGGCATTCCCACCCATCACATCGCTTCCGACGTTGAAAAGGGTCTTATGCAGGTAAGAAAGCTCACCGTTCCCAAGCTCGAATTCGTACTCCGTTATTTCACCGCAGGCAGCATGTGCCGTCGTTTCACCCTCCCCGAGGGCATCGTATTCAATCCTCCCTACACCGAGGTAACTCTTAAAGACGATATTCAGGGCGATCCGCTTATTTCCGAGCGCCTTTGCATCATGAAGGGTCTTTTGAAGGAGGGCCAGTACGGCGAGGCTCTTGATATTCTCGTTCGCGTTGGCGAGGTTTTAAAGGCAGAGCTTGCTCCCTTAGGTCTTACTCTTATTGACTTCAAGATCGAGATCGGTTACGATGAGAGCGGCAAAATGTACGTTGCAGACGAGATCACTCCCGACATCTGGAGAGTCCGCGACGAAAACGGCAACATTCCCAACCAGATCGACTGCTCCAAGATGCTTCTTGCAAAGTTAGGTCTTTAATTCATAAAAAATAAAATCGGCTGACGATATGTCAGCCGATTTTTTATGGAGTTTTTCAAAGAATTTCAGCAATTACAACCGAGATGATAACCAGTGCCGCTGAAAGTGAGGCAATTACTATATAAATTTTTCTGTAGCTGCCTTTTTTTATGATTGCCTTAACAGTAAATATGACCGCTATAACTGCGGGCGCTATGATAAATATGAGCAGCAACGAAATAATTGCTATTATATTTACTAGGTTGTCGGAATACAAAAAGCCAAAGCCGGTGTTGTAATAATCGTTTACCGAGGCGTCGATTGCCTTATAAAGCGGGTGATTTTCATCAATTACATACGCCCACGGTGACAAGCACATGCCGAGGCTTTTTGCGTTTTCCGCATAATCGAAATAGTAATAGGCACCGTCATAAACGGCAATTAGGCCTATCGTGAATTTTGCAATTCCGTCTGCCGCGTATGCGCTTACCTCGAAGGTGAGGGTGGTGTTTTCTATCAAAAACGTTTTTTTGTCGCCGCTTTTAAGCGCACCGGTAGTAACGGTAATGTCGGACACGTTTACAAAGTCGATAACCGCATCAACGTTTTTGCCGTTTACTATTTTTTCAACGTCGGAATAAACGTCGCTTTTTACGTAATAGGCGGTCATCTTCGAGCCGTCGGCATATATGAAATTTCCTTTAATAACGATAAAGCCTTTGTCAGCATAAAGCCTTGCTTCTTTGATTTCGGCCTTTTGCGAATCGGCGATTTTAACGTTTAGCTTTTCATAGGTGTAATCGTCGTAGTATTCGGCATCGAATCTTATATACTCGGCTTCATTGAAATAAACGGTTCGCAAATCATCGGAAAAGGTTGCCGTCGGCGCGGCGGCAAAAGCGGGAATGCACAATCCCACACATAAAAGCGCCGCTAAAATAAAGGATAAAATCTTTTTCATATAAAACGCCTCCCTTATGCAAGATTCAATTTGCGGTCAAGGACTTTGTGCAAAAAGGCGTAGCAAAAAGCACAGCCAAGCAAAACCGTAATAAAGACCGCCCAGATTATAAGGGTAGATACCGCCACCTGCGAATTCCTGCTTACCTCGCCCAATCTTTCGCTAAGATAGGGAACGACCATCGTATAAAGTATGCCCATAACCGTTCCGAAGCTGCTTGATGCAATATAGTAAAACGCAATGGCAAGCGCTACCTTTGCCTTTTTGGCAACTATGCTTCCGATGGTAATGCAAACGTAGATGAAAAGAAGCTGAAAAAGCGTTGTCGCTATGCAGGTTAACAATACAGTCAAAAAGTTAGCGTAGCCCAGAGCTGTATGATCCGCCTCTATCATATACTTTATACTTCTCCACAGCTCCTCCAGGACGTTGAAGGTAGTCATTGCCTCCGGTGCAATTCCGAACGAAATCGTCACGCAATTAAGCAACAGGCATACTTCGACAAAAATCACCAGAGAGGTTGCAAAAAGTATTGTAAAGCCCGATATTATCTTTGAATTTAAAACGGTTATTTTCCTTACCGGCAGGGTAAAGGTCAAATAGCCCTCGTCGGTAAAGAGGTTTTTATAAAACCTTGCAAAGATAATTATTATTGCCACTATTGAAAATGCAAGGTATGAAAGTATAACGATTACAAGAAAAATCCACGAAAGAATTATTATTGCATCGGGATAGCCTCTGGTGTTGTTAAGGACATTTACGCAGCCGCAGCCAATAACCGTCAAAACAGCCGTTGTAATTGCCGCAACATACCAAAACCGAAGCATTGATTTAAAATCGTATTTAAGCAATCTGGCAATCATCTGAATACCTCCTTAAAAAGAGCATCTAACGATTTTCCGGTTTCGTTTCTCGTTTCCTCGGCGTTGCCCGATCTTAAGATCCTTCCGCCGTAAGAAATAAAGATGAAATCGTCAAGCACCTGCTCGACGTCGGTGATAAGGTGAGTTGTTATAATAATCGACGCATCGGGTGCGTAGTTTTCAACGATCGTTCTTAAAATATAATCTCTTGCCGCAGGGACAACGCCCGCAATAGGCTCGTCAAGCAAATAAAGACGGGCTCGGCGCGACATTACCGTAACGAGCTGAATCTTTTCCTTTGTACCCTTTGAAAGCGTCTTCAAGCGGGCGTTTTCGTCAATTTTCAGCTCCGAAAGAAGGGCTTTTGCGCGGTTTAAATCAAAGTCGGCGTAAAAATCGGAGAAAAAGCTTAAAACCTCAGAAACCTTCATTGAAGGGCTAAAGCAGCTTCTTTCGGGGAGATATGAAACAAGCGCCTTGCTCTTTTCGCCTATTTCCTCGCCGCAAACGGTTATTTCGCCGCTATCCTTTGTTAAAAGTCCCGCAACGAGCTTTATAAGAGTTGACTTTCCGCAGCCGTTGGGGCCAAGAAGACCAACGATTTTGCCTTCATCAATTTCAAGGCATAAATTTTCCAAAACAGGATTTCCCTTTTTATAGCTTTTGGTAAGGTTTTTGCAAACAAGCGTTTTCATTCTTTCTCCTCCTTTAAGATTTCTATTGCGTCTTCCTTTGAAAACGAAAGATCTCCAATGGTTTTTAAAAATTCCCTTGCAAGGCTTTTTGCCAGCTCTTTTCTCAAAAGCCCGATAACGGCGGAATCTTCTGTTACAAAGCGACCCATTGTTCCTCTTGAAACTATAATTCCCTCGTTTTCAAGCTCCGAAAAGGCTCTCTGGACGGTATTTGGGTTAACGGCGGCATCAAGCGCAAGCTGACGCACCGTGGGAAGCTGACTTCCCGCACCGTATTCTCCCGAAAGCACCGACCTTTTGATCCTCTGTGCAATCTGCAGGTAGACCGCCTTATCGGCAGTAAAGCTCCATGCCATCTTATCGCCTCCTTGTATTACTGTTCTAATACAATAATACAACATTTTTTATTTTTTGTCAAGCAGTTTTAGAAAAGTTTTTTTGTTGAAATAAGACGCAATTTGTAGTATAATATTCAATCGGAAATTCATATTTCCGAAAATTTCTTTCAAAGGCACGGTTTAAACGGCAAAATGAACGACTTTAAAAACGGCTTAAAGGCGGGAATTCCAATAGGACTCGGATATCTCTCCGTTTCCTTTACCTTTGGCATTCTTGCCGTATCCTACGGTCTTTACTGGTGGCAGGCGTTGGTTATTTCAATGACCACCCTTACCTCTGCCGGTCAGCTTGCAGGCGTGGGAATTATGATCTATCCCGCCCAATACTTTGAAATGTTAATATCGCAGTTTACCATAAATCTGCGTTACTCCTTTATGTCGGTTTCCCTTTCGCAAAAGGTGCTTCCCGAATTTAAAGGAGCCAAAAGATGGCTGCTTGGTTTTTTTATGACCGATGAGATATTTGCGGTTGCCTCCTCGCAGAAGGCGGTAAGCTCTGCCTTTTTTGCGGGTCTTGCGGTTATACCCTATCTCGGCTGGACCTTTGGCACTCTTTTTGGCGCGGTTTTGGGAAACGTGCTTCCCGAGTCGGTTATGAATGCCCTTTGCATTGCAATTTACGGAATGTTTATTGCAATAATTGCGCCCGACGCGAAAAAATCGCTTTCCTTGCTTTTGGTAATTGCGGCATCTGCAGCTGCAAGCGCCGCCTTTTATTATATGCCTCCCTTGACCTCGGTTTCAAGCGGCGTTGCAATAAGCGCTTCGGCTGTGTTGGCGGCCATATTCGGTGCGGCCTTATTCCCCATAAAGGAGGGAATTGATAATGGATAATTTACAGTTCTTCAGCTATCTTCTTATCCTCGCAGGCTCCACCTACTTAATAAGGGCAATTCCCTTTGCGGCAGTGAGAAAAAAGATTGAAAACCGCTTTATCAGGTCGTTTTTATACTACATTCCCTACGCCGTGCTTGCGGCAATGACCTTTCCCGCCGCCCTTTACGCCACCGGCAACGTTTTTGCGGCAGGCGCAGGCATTTTTGCGGCTGTTGTCTTTGCAATTTCGGGCAAAAGTCTTACCGTTGTTGCCCTGATTTCTTCCCTTACGGTTTTTATAACGGAGTTTCTTTTAAAAGCAGTCGGTTGACTGCTTTTTTCATTCGCATTTACAAAAAAACTTGAATTCGGCTTCAAACAGTGATATAATTTATTATTAAGCATCTATATATAAAGGGTTTGATTAAATGATAGCGGTTTTAATAAACACCCTGCTTGTAATTGCGGGAAGCTCCGTCGGGCTTTTATTCAAAAAGCTCTTACCCGAAAAAATAACCAAGGCGGTAATGGTGACCATAGGTCTTTGCACCCTCTACATAGGCATCGACGGCGCGCTTTCGGGCGACAACACGATAGTTCTCATCATTTCAATGGCACTCGGCACGGCAATCGGCACTCTTATAAACATCGACGGAAAAATCGAGGGCCTTGGAAATTTCATCTCAAGCAAGTTTGGAAAAAACGGCAAAAAGCTTTCTGTTACCGAGGGATTTATGACCGCAAGCCTTGTTTTCTGCGTTGGCGCAATGACAGTTGTAGGCTCGTTAAACGCAGGGCTTTTCGGAAACAACGAGCTTCTTATAACCAAGTCAGTTCTTGACCTATTTTCCTCCGCTATGCTTGCCGCAACACTCGGAATAGGCGTTTTGTTTTCATCGCTTTTCGTGCTTTTGTTTGAGGGCGGGCTCGTGCTTCTTGCAGGTCTTTTGGAGCCGCTTTTAAGCGACTCGGCGCTCGTTGCGGAGATTACCTCCGCAGGCGGTATTATGATTATCGGCCTTGGACTTAATATTTTGGGAATTACCAGATTCAAAATTGCAAATATGCTTCCCTCTCTTTTGTTTTTACCATTTATCTATTATCTTATAGGCCTGTTACAGCTCTAACCCCTTTAAGGACGGTGTTTTTTGTGAAAAATATTGAAGATGCAAGAAACGAGATCGCGGCTGTTGACCGCGAAATAGCAGAGCTTTTTATCCGCAGAATGAATGCGGTAAAAGAGGTTGCCGAATATAAAAAGGAGCGCGGACTTCCCGTTTTTGACGCCGCGCAGGAGGAGCGCGTTATTGCCCGCAACCTTCAGTATATTGAGGACGACTCCTTAAAGGGCTATTACCGCAGCTTTTTGCAATCGACCATGGATGTTTCAAAGCAGTATCAGCGCCGTCTTACCGAGGGCGAAAGAGTGGCTTATTCCGGCGTGCCTGGTGCCTTTGCCCACATTGCCGCAAAAAGCATTTTCCCCGATGCCTCACTTATCTCCTATCCCTCGTTTGACCTTGCCTACGCCTCGGTTTTAAGCGGCGAATGCGACCTTGCCGTGTTGCCGCTCGAAAACAGCTATGCAGGCGAGGTTGGTCAGGTTTTTGACCTTATTTTCAGCGGTTCTCTTCACATAAACGGGCTTTACAGCCTTCATATAACTCAAAACCTGCTTGGCGTTAAGGGTGCAACCGTTTCGGACGTAAAGACCGTTATAAGTCACCCGCAGGCACTTGAGCAATGCGCACCCTATATAAAAGAACACGGATTTACAACCGAAAACGCCGAAAACACCGCAAAGGCGGCAAAAAAGGTGGCAGATAACGGCGACAAATCGGTTGCCGCCATTGCAAGTCTTGGTGCCGCAGAGCTTTACGGCCTTGAGGTTCTTGAGCGCAACGTAAACGAAAGCAAGCAAAACACCACCCGCTTTGCAGTTCTTTCAAGAGTTGAGGCAATGCCCAAAGCGGCAGAAAACGGCAGCACCTTCTTGCTCTTTTTCACCGTTAATCACGTTGCGGGCGCACTTGCAAAGGCTATAAACGTTATTGGTAAATACGGATTTAATATGAAAACGTTAAAAAGCCGTCCGATGAAGGCGCTTCCCTTCCAGTATTATTTCTACGTTGAGGCAGAGGGTGACGAAAACTCCGAAAACGGAAGAAAAATGCTAAAAGAGCTTGAAGCTCATTGCGAAATGCTTAAAATTGCAGGTCACTACTTTGCCGCAAGCTCTTTTGAGATAGAGGAGGAATAAACGATGATAATTCCCGTTTCGCTTAATGAAAGAAGCTACGACGTGGTTTTGGAGTCGGGCGCACTCAATAAAATAAACGAGCTTTTAAATTTAAACCGCAAGGTAATGATAGTAACCGACTCCGGCGTTCCGAGCAAATACTCCCTTACCGTTAAGGAGCATTCAAAAGAGGGCTATATCTTCACCGTTTCAGAGGGCGAGGAAAGCAAAAGCCTTGAAAGCTTTAAGGATATCCTCTCGTTTATGCTCGAAAAGAGCTTTTCGAGAAAGGACTGTGTCGTCGCCGTCGGCGGCGGCGTTATCGGCGACCTTGCCGGCTTCTGTGCCGCCTGCTATATGCGCGGTGTTGATTTTTACAACATACCCACCACCGTTTTATCGCAGGTAGACTCCTCTGTCGGCGGAAAGACTGCCGTCAACCTTTCGGGAATAAAAAATCCCATCGGAGCATTTTATCAGCCCAAAAAGGTGCTTATTGATTTTGAAACGTTAAAAACCCTTCCCAAAAGGCAGATTTCAAACGGACTTTCGGAGGCTCTTAAAATGGCCGCCACCTTCGACAAGGAGCTTTTCTCACTTTTTGAAGAAGGCGACCCCTTTAATTCCATTGAGGAAATAATCGCAAGAGCCGTTTCCTTAAAGCGCGACGTTGTTGAAAAGGATGAGCGCGAAAGCGGGCTCCGTAAGGTCTTGAATTTCGGTCACACCATTGGCCACGGCATTGAGAGTGAGGGCGCGCAAAACGGCCTTTATCACGGCGAATGCGTTTCGATCGGAATGGTTGCAGTCACAAAAGGCAGTGTAAGAGAAAGAATTTCAGAAGCTCTTAAAAAGCTTTCACTTCCCACCTCCTGCAATCTTTCGCCTGACAAGATATACGCCGCAATGCTTCACGATAAAAAGACAGAGGGCGGCAAAATCGACGCCGTTTTCGTAAACGAAATAGGCAGCTTTGAAATAGTAAAAACCGATCCCGATGAGCTTTATTTGCGCATCTTGACGGTTGCAAAGGAGAGTGTGTGAAAATGAAAAACAGCTTTGGAGAAAGCGTTTCGGTAACCCTTTTCGGCGAAAGCCACGGCACCGAGATAGGCGCCGTTTTAGACGGCATTGCCCCCGGAATTTCAGTTTCTAAGGAGTTTATTTCATCACAGCTTTCACTTCGCCGTCCCCACGGCAAAATTTCCACTGCCCGCAAGGAAACCGACGAATTTCGCATTGTAAGCGGTGTTTTTGAAGGAAAAACCACCGGCACACCCATTGCAATTATCATTAAAAACTCCGACGTAAAGAGCAAGGATTATTCAAAAACGCGCTTTCTTGTCCGTCCCGGACACGCCGATTATACCGCCTATTGCAAATATCACGGCTTTGAGGATTATCGCGGCGGCGGACATCAGAGCGGCAGAATAACCGCGCCCCTGGTAGCCGCAGGTGCAATTTGCATTGCCGCTTTAAGAGAAAAGGGAATTTTTATAGGAAGCCACATTTCCCGTCTTGCAGGAATTTCCGATAAGCCCTTTTCAGAGGATATAAAGGGCGATATTCTTTCACTTAACGAAAAGCTTTTTGCGGTGTTTGACCCCAAGATGGAGTCGGAAATGACTCTTGCCGCAGAGGCTGCCGCCCGCGAGGGCGACAGTGTTGGCGGAATTTTGGAAACCGCAGTTTACGGTTTGCCCGCAGGCGTTGGTGAGCCCTGGTTTGACACCGTTGAGGGCGTTTTATCCCACGCGCTTTTCTCAATTCCCGCAGTTAAGGGAATCGACTTTGGCTCTGCCTTTGAAAAGGCAGATCTAAAGGGTAGCGAATACAACGACGCCTTTACCGTTAAGGACGGCACCGTTTCTACAAAAACAAATAACAACGGCGGAATAAACGGCGGAATTACAAACGGTATGCCCATTCTTTTCCGTCTTATGATAAAGCCCACCCCTTCAATATACAAAAAGCAGGAAACGGTTGACCTTTCCAAAAACGAAAACGCATATCTCGAAATTGAGGGCAGACACGATCCTGCAATTATCCACCGCGCAAGAGTGGTTGTTGACAGCGTAACCGCCATTACTCTTTGCGATCTTCTTGCAAAGCGCTACGGAACCGATTGGCTCGGAGGCAAATAATGGAATACGGTCTTATCGGCGAAAAGCTTTTGCACAGCTTTTCAAAGGAAATACACGAGAAATTATCTCTTTACGGCTACGAGCTTAAAGAGATTTCCAAAGAGTCGCTTGGCGATTATATGAAAAAGGGTGAATTTCTCGGAATAAACG
>JAZRNU010000090.1:0-11308 GCA_045648325.1 Eubacteriales bacterium
TGCGGCAAGCCCAATCCTCTTATGATGCGCTCGGCGCTTAAAAAGCTCGGCGTTCATTCGGAGGAGGCAGTTCTTGTTGGCGACAGAATGGATACCGACGTAATCTCCGGTCTTGAATCGGGTATGTCAACCGTTCTGGTGCTTTCGGGCATTTCAACTCCCGAAACCCTCAAAAACTACGGCTACGGTCCCTCCATGGTGCTTGACGGCGTTGGCGATATAGTTAAGATTGCAAAGGGCGAATTGGAATAATTTTATTGACAGCCTTTTTCGCTTTTGCTATAATTAAATTACAATCTTTAAAAGAGAAAGGAAAATTACAATGAAAAAGCTCACGGTTTTATCTCTCGTAATGGCACTTTTACTCGCACTTTGCTTTTCGGGTAATGCGGCAGCACTTCCCGAAGGCTGGATCCACACCACCACAGGCGGCGCTTCGGCAAATAACTTCTTTTTAAACGACGACGGCTCAATTTCTATGGGCTGGGGCGACCCCAACGTATATTGGGCAAACCTCGGCGTTTGCTACGACGTTTCGGCTTACAACAACAACTACACCGCAAGCGTTGATTTTTATCTCCCCGAAACCACCCTTTATGACGGCAATATGATCACCGGCTGCCCCGTTGTTTCGGTTAAGGCAAACATCGAAGGCACCGATGCAAACTGGCTTCCCGGCTTTGCCTTCAAGCTTCTTAACTACGAGGGTCACCCCACGCTTGATCCCACTATGTTTGAAGTATGGGGCGGCACCTGGAACGTTGTTGAAATATACGACAACGCACTTCTTGCTGCTTCCGTTCAGGCTACCTGCGTTTCCTACGCAGACTTAAACCTCGTTGCAGGCGGCTGGAACAACATCACCGTTGTTGTTAAGGGCGACTACGTTGGATGCATTATAAACGGCGAGCCCGCGCTTGATGCAACCGAGATCTTAAATGCAAACGGCAACTATTTCGTTCTTGGCACAAACGGCGACTGCGGTGATAAGGCAAATATGCCCTCGTTCAAAAACCTTATCATCAAATCAAATGATGATTCCGTTGAAACCTTAAAGGCATTTACCGTTGACGAGAATGCAGAGATCCCCACCGTTCCCAATCTCTATTTCCCCTCGGTGACCACCAGACCCGAATCGAGCGAGCCTGCTCCCTCCACTCCCGATTCCTCGATAACCATTCTTCCTCCCGCTGAAGATAAGGGCGGCTGCGGAAACAAGGCATAATAAATAAAATAAAAAAATCCACCCGAGAGGGTGGATTTTTTGTTTTTAAATTAAGTTTCAATTCCTGCAAACTGGTCTTTGTAAAGCTTGTAGTAGTAGCCACCCTTCTGAAGAAGCTCCTCGTGGTTGCCTGCCTCGCAGATCTTGCCGTCGTCAAGCACGATGATAAGGTCAACGTCACGGATAGTTGAAAGACGGTGCGCGATAATAAGGCTCGTGCGATCCTTCATAAGATTTAACATTGCCTCCTGTATGTGAAGCTCCGTGGTGGTGTCAACCGAGCTTGTTGCCTCGTCGAGAATGAGTATCTTCGGGTCGGCAATAATCGCTCTTGCAATGGAAAGGAGCTGACGCTGTCCCTGCGAGAGATTTGCGCCCGACTCCGAAAGCACGGTGTCGTAGCCGTCGGGAAGCTTTGTTATAAAGCTGTGGGCGTTTGCAAGACGTGCCGCCGCAATAATTTCCTCGTCGGTGGCGTTTTCTCTGCCGTATTTGATATTGTTTCTTACTGTGTCGGAGAAAAGCACGGTATCCTGCAAAACGATTGCAATGTTTTTGCGAAGCGCTGCCTTTTTGAAGTCAAAGAGGTCGGTGCCGTCGATTGAGATGCTGCCGCCCTGAATATCGTAAAATCTTGTGAGAAGATTTACAACGGTAGTTTTGCCCGCGCCCGTTTTTCCGACTATTGCAATTCTGTGACCCTTTTTGACAAAAAGGTCAAAGTCCTTCAATACGGGCTCACCGTCCTTGTAGGAGAAGACCACGTGAGAAAAGTTTAACTTGCCCTCAATTTCGGCAGTAGAGCTGCCGTTATCCTCCTCGGCGGGAGTGTCCATAATGGCAAAAATACGCTCTGCGCCGGCAATAGCCGTCTGAATGGTCGCCCACTGGTGACCGAACTCGTTTATCGGGCGGGTAAACTGCTTTGAATAAAGCAAAAACTGCTGAATAACGCTTAAGGGCATTCCGGTTTGAACCGAGAAGAAACCGCCTGCCGCCGCAATGAGAATGTAGTTTAAGTTTCCGAGCATATTCATTATGGGGCCCATCATACCGCCAAAGAGCTGTGCGGTAACGGCGGTGTTTTTGAGGTTGTCGGCGCTTTTGTGGAAGCACTCTATCTTTTCCTCCTCAAGAGAGTAGGCGGCAACGGTACGGTATTCGGTAATTGCCTCCTCGCTTATGCCGTTTAGCTCGCCGTTTAACGCCTGCTGACGCTTGAAGTATTTTCTCATGATCTTGCCCATAAACATTGTGGAAAAGAAGGAAAGGGGAACGGTTATAAAGGCAAGAAGCGTCATCTTCCAGTTTAAAATAAACATAACGGTAAGCACGCCGATTATCGTAAGCACGCCCGAAACGACTACGGTAAGCGACATTGAAACGGTGTTTGAAACGGTTTCGACGTCGTTTGTCATGCGGCTCATAATGTCGCCGTGGCGGTGGGTATCGAAAAATTTAATGGGAAGCCTTGCAAGATGGTCAAAAAGGTCCTTTCTCATATCTCTTACCGTGTTTCGTGCAAGACGTGCGGCAATAAGACCCTGAATAAAGGTAAAAAGTGAGTTTGCAATATAAGCCGCCGTCAGAAGGGCGATAACGGTAAAGAGCTTTTTGAAGTCAACGGTTCCCGCCTCGACGTCGAGGAAATCGACGGCAATGCCCTGAAAATAGGGGGCTGCAAGACCCGCAAGAGAAATGAAAACAACCGAAACGAAGAGTCCCAAAAGGAGATATTTGCTTTTTCCGATGTATTTTATAAGACGGGAAACGGTGCCCTTGGCGTCCTTCGGCTTTTCGAAGGGCATTCCGTGGTGCATGGGACCGCCGCCTCTGCCGGGCGGGTGCATCTGAACGCCCTGCGGTTTTTTATTATCTGCCATCGGTCTCATCTCCTTTCTTTAACTGCGAGCTGTAGATGGTTTTATATGCTTCGCAGCTTTCAAGAAGCTTTTTGTGGCTGTCGTTTCCAACGATCTTTCCGCTTTCCAAAACTATAATTCTGTCGGCGGTCATAACCGAGGCAATTCGCTGTGCTACCATAATAACGGTGGTGTCACGAAGCTCTTTTTTAAGCGCCTTGCGAAGGCGGGCGTCGGTTGAGAGGTCAAGCGCCGACATGGAGTCGTCCATTATCATAATTTCGGGCTTTCTTATAACTGCACGGGCAATCGAAACGCGCTGACGCTGACCGCCCGAAAGCTTCATTCCCTTTTCGCCCACGTCGGAAAGTAACCCCTCATCGAAGGAATCTATAAACTCCTTTGCCTGTGCAACGGTGATAGCCGATTCTATCTCTTCGTCTGTTGCATCGGGCTTACCCTGAAGGATGTTTGATTTTATCGTACCCGAGAAAAGCTCGGTTTTCTGCGAAACTATTGCAAGACGCTTGCGAAGGGAGGAAAGGGTGTATTCCTTGACGTTAACGCCGTCAACGAGCACCTCGCCCTCGGTTGCATCGTAAAAGCGGGGAATAAGGTTTACAAGCGAGGTTTTTCCCGAGCCTGTGGCGCCCATTATTGCAACCGTTTCGCCCTGCCTTACGTCAAACGAAATGCCCGAAAGCACGGGCTCACCCGATGAGCCGGGATAGGCAAAAACAACGTTTTTAAAGGAAACGGTGCCCTTTTCGCTGCCCTCGGTTACGGTGCCGTCTTTGATAACCGGCTCGGTATCAAGCACCTCGTTTATTCTTCTTACTGAGGCAAAGGCTCTCGTTATCTGCTGTGCCATATTGCCAACCATAATAAACGACATAAGCACCATTGTGAGGTAGGTCATGGCGGACATAATTTCGCCAACCTTCATATTGCCCAAATTTACCTCGTAGCCGCCAAAGGTGATTACCGCAACGACGGTGAGGTTCATTATTATCATAATGATGGGCATCATAAGGGTAAGTATCTTCTGAACGCGGTAGTTTGTGTCAACGAGGTCGGTGTTTGCCTTTCCGAAGCGCTCAATTTCGTGCTCCTCGCGAACGTAAGCCTTAACTACTCTTGCGCCGGTAACGTTTTCCTGAACAACGCCGTTTACCTTATCGAGCTTTTTCTGCACAACGTCAAAAAGCGGCGTTGCTTTTCTGAGAAAGAGGAAAAAGGTGAGCAAAAGAAGGGGGCAGGCTATTGCAAGAATAAGACCGAAGGTTCCTGCCATTGAAATGAGCATATAAAGTCCGCCGATTAGCATAAAGGGGGAGCGGATAAACATGCGAAGCGCCATCGTAACGAAGTCGGAAACCATGGTGATATCGTTTGAAAGACGGGTAACGAGCGAGCCGGTGGTGAATTTGTCGGTCTGCTCAAACGAAAGATGCATTATCTTTCCAAAAGTCTTTTTGCGAAGATCTCTTCCGAAGCTCTGCGAGGCCTTTGCCGCAAAGTAGGAGGAGGACATTCCGCCCAAAGCACCCACAAGACCCAGCAAAAGCATAAATACGCCTATCGAAAGCACCGTTTTAAGCTTTGCCTCACCGTCAAGCGCGGGGTTGTTGATGCCTTCATCAACTATCTTCTCCATAAGAGAAGGGAGCTGAAGGTCGCAATATACCTCAACAAGCATTGCAAGGGGCGACAAAATCGCCCAAAACCAATATTTTTTCAGTCCTTTAAACAGCTTCATTCAATTAACCTCTCCTTCTGCACTGTTTAATATTTTATGAAGTATTTTTTCGGTAAATGCTCTTTCCTCGGGGGTAAGCTCCGAAACCAAAGCCTCCTCGCGCGAAACGAGCCTTTCAAAAATCATCTTGTCGGCGCTTTGCCCCTTTTCCGTTAAGAAAACGTATATCTTGCGGGCATCGGCCTCGTCCTTTTTACGGGTAATAAGCCCCTCTGCCTCCATTTTCGAAAGGGTTACGCAGATGGTGGGAGCGGTTACCTGACAAAGGGTGGCAAGCTCCTTTTGGGTTACCGTTTCGTTTTCGTTAAGGTGAGAAAGGGTAAAAAGCACCTGACGCATTCCTGCGCTTATTCCGAGCCGCCTGCATTCCTCGTCCATCGAGTAGCGGAAGGCGCGGTTAATTCTTCTTATGAGCATTGGGATATTCGAGGGCTTTGGAGGAGGCTTCAGCTTATTCCAAAGCGACGAGAGCTTTTTATCCAAAAAACTCACTCCTTTTTAAATTAGTTAGAAAACTAACGATTATTATACCACAAAAACGGCGGTTGTCAAGAGATGAAGATAACAAAAGGGTAAGTTTTAACGTAATATTTACTAAATTACCGAAATTAACAGCTTTTTTACCGAAATATTATTGTTTTTTCATTTAAAATGTTTTATAATAAGATGATTAAATATATACTTCGGTGGTTTTGGCAGTGGAATTCTTAAAAGCATTTTTTGAAAATCTCGGGCTTTCATTCGGCGGCGCAGTCGCAGAGTTTATAGCAAACCTTATCTACGTTTTGCCCGTAGTTATAGTATCGCTTACCCTTCACGAGCTTTTTCACGCCCTAGCCTCACACCTGCTTGGCGACCCCACTGCGAAAAACGAGGGAAGACTTACCTTAAACCCCTTAAAGCATATTGACCCCTTGGGATTTGTTATGATAGTACTTTTCGGATTTGGTTGGGCAAAGCCGGTGCCGGTGCGTCTTCAGTGGTTTGAAAAGCCAAAAAGGGATTTTGCCCTTACCGCCGCAGCGGGACCCGTGGCAAATCTTATTCTTGCCCTTTTTGGCGTTTTGCTTTACGGAATTTTCGGTGCGGCTTATTATTTTAGCGACGAAAGCGTTATTTTGTGGTATTTCCTTAACTTTTCGGTAAACTTTATTTATCTGAACGTGGGACTCGGTATCTTTAACTTAATTCCCATTCCTCCGCTTGACGGCTCCCGAATAGTTATGAGCTTTTTGCCAAACCGCATCTATTTCAACATTCTGAAATACGAGCAGGTATTTATGGTTGTGCTTTTTGCACTTATTGCCTTTGGAATAATAGACGGGCCGCTTCATTATCTTGTAAACGCCGCCACAACCCCCTTGTTTAACCTTGGAGATTTGCTTTTTGGGCTTATTGTAAAAATTATAGCATAAAGGAGAGTGAAATATGGTTTTATCCTATCAGATAGGAGATTTTGCAGGACCTCTTGACCTGCTTCTTACCCTTATTGCCAAAAATAAAATAGATATTTTCGATATTCCGATTTCACTCGTCTTGGAGCAGTATTACGAATATATCGACAAGATGAAGGAAGAAAAGCTCGAGGTCACCGCCGAGTTTCTTGCAATGGCGGCAGAGCTTGTTTACATCAAGTCGAGAATGATGCTCCCCGTTTCAGAGGACGAGGAGGAGGGCGAGGACCCGAGAGAGCGTCTTGTGAGAATGCTTCTCGAATACAAGCGCTACAAGGAGGTTATGGGCGATTTTGCCCGTGTTTCGGAGGGCTGGGTGCTTTCCTACACAAAAAATCCCGATCCGCCTCCCGCAAAGATAGACTACACCTTTACCCACGAGCTTTCGGAGCTTTCGGAGGCTTATTTAAGGCTTTATATGGCGCAGGGAAGAAAGGCTCCGCCGCCCGTAACGTCGTTTAAGGGCATAGTGGGCAGAGATCCCGTTTCGGTTTATTCAAGAGTTATGGCAATACTTCGCAAGCTTTACGGCAAGGCGAAAATGCGGTTTTCCGACCTTTTTTCGGGCGCAAAATCGCGTAGCGAGGTTGTTGCAACCTTTCTTGCGGTGCTTGAAATGTCAAAGGGCAACACCGTTTTAGTAGACGGTGAGGGCGAAAACTGCACCGTAACGCTTGGAAAAAATAAAAAGTCAAAACGGTTTAAAAACGGTAAAAACGGAGAATAATCTATGGAGATAAACGAGCTTAAAGGAATAGTAGAAAGCGTTGTATTTGCGGTGGGCGATGCCGTTTCGGTATCGTTTCTTGCCGACGTTACCGAAACCTCGGTAAAGGAGGTAACCGAAGCCCTTTCGCTTCTTGCAAAGGAGCTTGAGGCAGAGGACCGCGGTATCCGCCTTGCAAAGATGGAGGATAAATATCAGCTTTGCACTAAGGAGAAAAACGGCGATTACGTTAAAAGAGCGCTTCAGGGCAGAAGAAATTCGCCCCTTTCAAACGCGGCACTCGAGGTGCTTGCAATAATTGCCTACAATCAGCCCACCACCAAGGCGTTTATCGAGCAGATAAGAGGCGTTGAATCGGGGCAGGTCGTTGCAAACCTTCTTTCGAAGGAACTTATTGAGGAAAAGGGAAGGCTTGACGCCCCCGGCAGACCTATCCTCTATGCCACCACCTCGGAGTTTCTCCGCTGCTTTAAGATAAAGAGCCTTTCGGAGCTTCCCGAGCTACCCGTTATCGGCGGCGATAACGAAACCCTTTTCGTGCAGGAGACCATTCCCGGCACCGAGGACGCCACCGAAGTCTGATTTTTGGGGGTTTTCCCTTTGGAAATTTTTTTAACCGCGCTTGCGGTTTTGGGAATTATTGCGGCAATAGTTATATTGCTTGCGGTTTTTTCCCTGCTTTTTTGCTACGCCGTGCTCATTTTTTCCTATAACGAGGAAAAGGGAGTATATCTGGCAATAGAGATATTCAAAATAAGGATACCGCTCTTACCGAAAAAGGAAAAGAAAAAAGAGGCAAAAAAGAAGCCCGAAAAAGAGAAAAAGCAAGGTAAAATGACCGAGCTTATCCCGAAGGATAACGGGGAAAAGGTAAAGCTTCTTTTTGAGCTTTTGAAATGCCTTTCGCTGAAATTCAGGCTTTTCAAATTCAATTTCTTTCTCCTTTACGGCACGGGCGACGCGGCAAAAACCGCAATCGACGCGGGCAGGATATACGCCGCCTTTGGCACCTTTTTCGGTGCGTTGCAAAACGTTGTTTACGTAAATAAGCCCACCGTTTTAATAACACCCGATTATCTTGAAAAAACAGCAAAGGCAGACGTCGAGGCGGTGCTTGGCTTAAAAATATTCTCTGCGGCAAAAACGTTGGTAAAATGCTACCGTACTGCCGTAAAATTCAGTAAAAAGGAAAGTGAAGTAAAATGAGCGAGCCTATTTCTTCAATTTTGGGAGCTACAATGCAGAATATCAAGGATATGGTGGACGTAAGCACCATAATCGGCGATCCTATAACCTCGCCCGACGGAAGCATAATTATTCCCGTTTCGAAGGTTGCCTTCGGATTTGCATCGGGCGGAAGTGAGTTTTCGGCAAAGAGCGAAAAGCTGCCCTTTGGCGGCGGTGCGGGCGCGGGCGTAAACATTACCCCCGTTGCATTTCTCGTTATTTCAAACGGAAACGTAAAGCTTTTGCAGATCGGCGAAAGCTCGGGCACGTTGGACAAGCTTATTGCCATGATTCCCGACATTGCCGACAAGGTAAAGGAATTTATTCCCTCAAAGGAAGATGAGCTTTATTAAAAGCTCTTTTACATAAGGACTGATAATATGAAAAACCGAAAAACACAAATGGCGTTTTTCGTAATTGCGCTTGCCGTTTCCATTATTACGGCGGCTTACGGAATTCTTGCATATTTTATTGAGCTGCCAAAAATCGTAATGGTGGCGCTTATTGTGCCCACCGCGGCAATAACTGTAATTGCCGCCGTTTCGGCAGTTAAAAACAGGGGAGCCTATAACAAGGAAATACTCCGTTATATTGACGTTGCCCTTGTATTCGTTTTTGCCGCCACCGTTATCTGGGCGGGAATAAACTATCTTCTCTTCTCCGAAATGGTAAATCAGGGCACCGCCGTGGCGCTGCCCGACGGATACCATCTTTCAAAGGGCGGCGAAATAGTTGCCGACATTACAAGAGAGCAGTACGTAAAATTCTCGCTTGCCGAAATCAAGCTTATTATGAGCGAATGCGCCGCTTTTGCTTTTATTTCCGCGGTGCTTTTCAAAATAAACGCAAACTTTCTTAAATTCAAGGCAGCTTCGGAAAGCGCCGCAAAGGAGGAATAAAAGTGCCGATAAAAATAAACAACGAGCTTCCCGCAAAGGCAAGGCTCGAGGCTGAAAACATCTTCGTTATGACCGAAAAAAGGGCAGAAAAGCAGGATATACGTCCTCTTAAAATTGCCTTTTTAAACCTTATGCCCACTAAAATCGACACCGAAACCCAGTTTATGCGGTTGCTCGGAAACACGCCGCTTCAGGTTGAAATCGAGCTTTTGCAGATGAAGAGCCACGTTTCGAAAAACACCTCGGCAGAGCATCTTATGAAGTTTTATAAATGCTTTGACGACGTTAAAAACGAGAAATACGACGGCCTTATAGTAACCGGAGCACCGGTTGAAAACCTCCCCTTCGAGGAGGTCGATTATTGGAATGAGCTTACCGAAATACTCGATTGGGCGGAGCACAACGTTTACTCCTCTCTTTTCGTTTGCTGGGGCGCACAGGCGGCACTCAATTACTATTACGGCGTGCCCAAATACCCCCTTTTGGAAAAAATGTTCGGCATCTTCCCTCACAAGCGCCTTTCCTACAAAAACCCCCTTATGCGCGGCTTTGACGAGGTATTTTTAGCTCCTCACTCCCGCCATACCGAGGTAAAGAGAGAGGATATTGAGGATAAAAAGGGCCTTAAGATACTTGCGGAGTCCGACCTCGCAGGCGTTTACATAGTCGAGGGCAAAAAGGGCAGACAGATTTTCGTAACGGGACATTGCGAATACGATCACGATACTCTTTCAAAGGAGTATTTCAGAGACGTTGACAAGGGCCTGCCCATAAAGGTGCCCTATAACTATTTCCCTGATAACGATCCGACCAAAAAGCCGCCGCTTACCTGGCGCAGCCACGGAAGCCTGCTTTTCTCAAACTGGTTAAACTATTTCGTTTATCAGGCAACACCGTATGACCAGACAAAGATTCGTTAAAATTTCAAAACGGATCGTAAGCGCCGCGATTTGCTCGGCGCTTATCTTGCTTTGCGTCTCCTGCAAGGGAGGCAAAATAAAAGCGTTGCTCGGTGACGTTTACAAAACCCTTGAAGGCGCTTCGTCGGTTGAATACGAAAAGCGGGTAAAAACGGTTTTGCACACCGTTAAGGGAAGCTATGAAATGGAGTATTCCGTTTTCTGTGCGGCAATTTCAAACGGAAACAGCGTAAACGAAATTTACGCCCGTCAGATGGATAAGGAGATTGAGCTTACCACCTTTGGTAACGCCGAATACACATTTACCCCTCTTTACTCCGATTTCTACGTTAAATCAAAAACCGAAAGGCTTCCGTTTACCTCTCTCGTGCCTTACCCGTCGGTGGCGTTTTCTCATGAAAAAGAGGGATATTACAACGACAAAGCGGTGTATATAGGCATTACAAGCTCGGAAAACATAATAAGCTACGTTAAGGCGCAGCTTATTGGCAGTGTAAATATTGCCGATTTTGCGGGAGTGAAATGGAACGACGCCGATTTTGCGGCGGCAACCGTTTATTTTTCAAAAAACACCGAAATACCGTTTTTTGCAATCGAGGGCAGCTTTGAGTTTAAGGAAAAGGCGGTTACGGTTGATTATTCCGTTTCGTTTGAGGCCTATTCGGTAAACAGCCTTGAGGACGTTTTGTTTCCCATTGAGGAGGGCAAGCTTGAGGATATAGGAAGCTACGCCGACTTTATAAAAACGCTTGAGCCTATTGCCGACCTGATTACCCAGAGTCAATGGGCGGTGCTTCTTGGCTACACCCCCGAAAACGAATTTGATTTTTATTCCTTTGAATTTGACGAATATGCCTATCCGCTTTACTGGGAAGCGTTTTTTGAGGTAATTCTTTGAATATTTTTGCGTTAAAATGCACGTTTTCTCTTTACACGGGAGAATAAAAGTGTTAAAATAATAGATACGCAAATATTATATAAATTTATTATATACGGAGGACTTTAAAATGGCAAGAAAAATGAAGACCATGGACGGAAATACAGCTGCCGCCCACGTCAGCTACGCCTTTACCGAAGTTGCGGGTATTTACCCCATCACACCTACTTCTGTTATGGCTGAGCTTACTGACAGCTGGTCTGCCAACGGTCAGAAAAACATCTTCGGACAGGTAGGAAAGGTTGTTGAAATGCAGACGGTAGCAGGTGCAGCAGGGGCTGTTCACGGCTCCTTGGCA
>JAZRNU010000091.1:0-7441 GCA_045648325.1 Eubacteriales bacterium
GTAAACGGCGGCGGTCAGCCCATCGTTCCTGCAGTTGTAAGAAACTTCAACGATATACGCGCTCTCCGTGCAGCAGGTCTTTACAAAGACGACGAGCAGCTTCCCGTAAGAAAATCTCACGAAAATCCCGATGTAAAGAGAATTTACGAGGAATATTTCGAGAAACCCGGAAGCCACAAAGCACACGATATTCTCCACACCGGTTACGTTGTAAGAGAGAAATACTGATTTTAAAAGGTTGCAGAGAAATCTGCAACCTTTTTTTTGCTAATCATTGACATTTTTTTTAATATGTAATATAATTATAAAAGATATATTACTATTATATACTGGAGGAAAATCAATGGACGTTATTTCACTCATTGGCATAATTATCGGTCTTTGTATGCTTATTTTTCTTGCATATAAAGGCAATTCTATCGTTTGGGTTGCACCGTTTTGTGCCGTAATTGTAGCCGTGCTTGGCGGCTTAAACATTCTTGACGCTTATATGGGCGACTATATCAAGGGTACTGCAGAATACATAATTTCGTGGTTCCCTGCCTTTTTCCTTGGCGCCGTTTACGGCAAGATTATGGATATGACAGGCGCTGCCCGCTCACTTGCAAACAAAATCGTTTCAATTATCGGTCCTAAATTTGCAGTTGCGGCAGTAGTTATTCCCTGCCTTCTCATGACTTACGGCGGAATTTCCCTTTTCGTTGTTGTTTTTGTAATCTACCCAATGGGTTATGCAATTTACAGAGCAGCCGATCTTCCCAGAACACTTCTTCCCGGTGCTATTGCCTACGGCGCTTTCGGCATTACCATGACCGCAGTTCCCGGCACTCCTCAGATTCAGAACATTATTCCTACCAACTACTACGGCACCGATGCAATGGCAGCACCGTTACTCAGCATCATTGCTATAGTAATTATAGGTGTTCCCGGATATTTATATCTTGAATGGCGCGCAAGAAACGCCCGCAAAAAGGGACTTCATTTTGAAGAAGACCCGAAATTTGTTGACAAATCAGCAAATCAGGGCGAGTTACCCAAATGGCATTGGCTTAGCGGACTTATTCCTCTTATCGTAGTTGTTTTAATGCTTAACGTTTTCCCGAACATCATGAAAAACGCCGGAATTATTGAATTTTCCGCAAGTGAATCAATAGTCATTGCACTTCTTGCAGGTATCATAGTTGCTTGTCTTATGAATATCAATCAGTTTAAGATACTTTTACCTGCAATCAGCGATGGCGCAAACGGTTCTCTTACCGCTATTATGAACACTGCTTGTGCAGTTGGTTTCGGCTCGGTTGTTAAGGTTGTACCCGGATTTGCACTTCTTAAAGCAGCAATGCTCAATATGCCCGGTTCAATTCTCTTCTCAGAAGCAGTTGCAGTTAACGTCCTTGCAGGTGCAACAGGCTCCGCATCGGGCGGTATGTCAATAGCACTTGAAGCATTGGCACCTCAGTATCTTGAAAAAGCACAGGAAATAGGAATGAACCCCGAATATTTGCACAGAATCGCATCACTTGCATCAGGCGGTCTTGATACACTTCCTCACAACGGCGCAGTTCTTACCCTTCTTGCAGTTTCAAACTGTACTCACAAGGAATCCTACCTTGATATATGTGTAACCTCGTGCATTATACCCGTTGTTGGTTCACTCTTGTTATCACTTGTATTCGGATTATTTGTTTAATATAATAAAACAAAAACGGAAGCGTATAAACGCTTCCGTTTTTTAATTTTGAAGTTAAATCTGAAGAATCAAAACTGCAATATTGAAATAAACAACAACTGCGCCACAGTCAACTATTGTGGTAATCAAGGGTGAAGCCATAATTGCAGGGTCAAGCTTTAGCTTTTTTGCAAGCATAGGAAGGCAACAACCAAGTATCTTTGCAAATACAATGATAAATACAAGTGTAAGTGCTAAAACAAGTGCAATTAAAAGCTGATCGGGATAGAAAATAACCATTCTCAAGGTATTGACAGCAACCAAAACCACGCTGACAAGCAAACCGATTCTGAACTCCTTAAACAGAGCCTTGAAAAAGTCTTTGAGCCTGATTTCATCAATAGCCAAGCCACGTATCATAAGTGCAGAGCTTTGTGCGCCGCAGTTACCGCCCGTATTCATAAGCATTGGCAAGAATGAAATAAGCACGGGAAAAGCTGCAAACGCTTCTTCATACTGCGTTATAATAATTCCTGTTATAGTTGATGTAAGCATTAACACCAAAAGCCAGAGTATTCTGTTTTTTGCGTGAGTAAAGACGGAATCTTTAAAATAGGAATTTTCGCCGGGAGTAATAGCCGCCATTTTGGCAAAGTCTTCACTCGCCTCTTCCTGGATAACGTCGATAGCGTCGTCAACCGTAACGATACCTACAAGTCTTTTCTCTTTATCAACAACAGGAAGTGCCAAAAAGTCGTATTTATTAAAGCTTTTACCAACGTCTTCCTTATCGTCTGTTGTGAAAACGTATTTAATATTCGTTTCCATTACCTCTTCGATTTTATCCTCATACTGTGCAAGCAAAAGTGCTTTAACAGACACTATGCCTTCAAGATGACGGTTATCATCGGTAACGTAACAGGTATAAATCGTATCTTTATCAACACCGGTTTTGCGAATAGTGTCAAATGCATCTTTAACCGTCATACTCTTTTTAAGTCTTACGTACTCAACGGTCATAATGCTTCCGGCAGTATCCTCGGGATATTTAAGTATCTCGTTGATCATCTTGCGTCTGATCGGATCGGTGCAGTTATTAAGTATTCGCGATGCAACATTTGCGGGCATTTCCTCAATAATGTCAACAGTATCGTCAAGGAACAGCTCGTCAAACATTTCTTTAAGGTTTTTATCGGAAAAATCGTTTATGAGTCTTTCCTGAATATCACTGTCAAAATAAACAAAGCTCTCTGCCGCAAGCTCCTTTGGCAAAAGTCTGAACACCAAAAGGCATTCATCTTCCGATATTTCATTAAATAGCTGTGAAATATCGGCAGGGTTCATTTCTACTACGATATTCTTGATTTTTCCAAAGCTTTTTGTTTCTAATAAATCTTTCACTGTATCAAAGGTCTTTTCCATACCTTATTCCTCCCTTGTTGTTTTTTTGGTTAGAATTTGTACGGTACCTTTTCCCTGTTATGCTAAAACAATATTTCTGCGGTTAATCAAATAAACGCAGTTACACGAAATATTATTCAAATAACAACTTCGGGGAATCGTACCACTACCGCTACCTGCGTCCATTCAATTTCACCTCTCAATTTAGTGATTTAATTGCTTATTATATTTTACCACAACAAAAGACTGTTTGTCTATATTAAATTATATAGTTTAGTATAAATTTATTAAAAAACTATCATTATTTATCAGTTGACTCATGCTGAATTTTATTGTATAATTATATTATAATAATTTTTCGGACGGTAAAAATGAAAAAGCTTTCTAAAAACGTTATTTATAATATTATATCAATTTCCGCCACGGCTGTTACTGTTGCGTTACTTGTAATTGCCGCAGTGCTCATCAACAATAAGCTTACAAGCCAAACAAACGTAACCGCAAGCAACTATCTTTCGCTTATTTCTGTTGAAAAATACAGCTTTTCTCCAGAGTTCAATAAAAACGTAACAAGTTATACAATGACTGTTATGGACGAAATCGAAAACCTCGATATAGTTGCCATTCCCGAAACGCAGTCATCGAAGGTTAAGATATTGGGAAACCTTAACTTTACCGCAGGACAAAACGTTATTTCAATTATCGTCACCGCAACAGACGGAACTTCAAAAAGCTACGAAATCATTGTGGATTACAAGCCCTCCGTGCCCTCTGACATTAATTCAAAAGGAAATTCGGGCAACAACCTTATGAACGGCGGTATAGCCGCAATTCAAGGCGACTACATTTATTATACCACCAACACAGGAGAGGTCTATAAGCAAAAAACAGACGGCAGCTCAAAAATGCTTATTGCTCCCGCGGGTTCAACACATATAAACGTTTTCGACGGTTGGGTATATTACATCAACAATTTCACCGTTTACGCTGTCCGTACAGACGGCACACAGGTTCACCCTCTTACAAATAACAACACCGGAAACGATATATATGCAAGATACCTTATGGTATATAACGGCTATTTTTACTATTCAAACGCTTTAAAGGGCAATAACGGTTACCTTTTCAGAATTCCTATCGGTTATGACGAAACTGCAATTCCAACAAAGCTTACCGGACATATCCCCAATCAGTTTATTGTTTTAGACGATCTTATATATTTCATAAGCGACGAAAAGAGCGATATGATCTATACAATCCCGATAAACGGCGGCTCAAACGTCAAGATTACCGACGTGGGTGTTTCTTACTTTAACATTGATACCGCAACTAACAGAATATATTACCTTTCAAAGAGTGATATGAATCTTTACAGCTGTAATCTCGACGGCAGTGATTCGGTGCTTATAGCTGAAAATATAACCGATTTTATTTTAGACGGTGACTATTTAATTTGCTCATCGGCTGACAGAAAGAGCTTTGTTATCTCCAAGGACGGAAGCGGCAAGGTAAACATTCCCATTTGTGATTACGCAACAAATTCTTACAGCATCATCGGCAGCTACGTATATTTCAATCTTGAAGAAACCGACGATGAAATCAAATACTGCAGATTTTTAAGAAACTATTCGGGTATTGAAATACAGTACACTGAAATAACGGAATAACAACATTTTAAAAGGCTATTGCATATGCAATAGCCTTTTTTATTATTAATATTTAATTTCAGTAAAATCGTTTATGTAATAATCAGAGCAAGAAATAATTTCTTCTTTATATTTTTCCATTCCCTTATCATAAACCGCGCAAACCGGAATTTTTGCATTATATGCGGTTTTCACAGCGTGCACAACGTCTTCAAAAATAATCGCTTCTTCCTTTGCAACACCTGCTATTTTAATAGCTTCAAGATAAATAGTGGGTTCACGTTTTGAAGCACCTACGTCAGCCTCGGTTATTATAAAGTCAAAATAATCTATAAGACCGTGTTTTCTTGCGGCAAATTCAAGCAAATTATGATCGGTTGCAGATGCAAGACAAATTTTCATATCTGTTGTTTTCAAGTAATCCAAAAACTCTTTTGCACCTTTTTTGACCGTTATCTCATTTTCATAAGCGTTATGAATATAGCTTTCACAAAAGGTAAAAACCTCGCTCGGGTCAAGCTTATTCGGAAAAAGCTCGGCAACGTGCTTTGAAAATCTCTTCATACTCATCTTTGCAAGCTCTTGCTCA
Source organism: Eubacteriales bacterium (assembly GCA_045648325.1). GTDB lineage: Bacteria > Bacillota > Clostridia > Oscillospirales > RGIG5299 > RGIG5299. The sequence continues at coordinate 5,306 of JAZRNU010000091.1, forward strand.
GTATAGTTGATCTCAATGCCGAATTTATTTATTGCCGCAGGTAAGACCGAGCGCCATGCCCACATCGAATCAACAAGTGTGCCGTCAAAATCAAATATTACAAGTTTTTTGTTTTTAAGCATAATATACCTCTGAAATGTCGCCGCAAAAGAGTATTGCACCGTCGTTATCATAAAATACAGCAGTCTGACCAATCGCAGCAAATGCAGTATTTTCGTTAAATTCACAATAGAATTCCGCATTGTTAAGCTTATTAACTTTACACAATACGGGCTTTGAAGAATACCTGAGCTTTACAAAGCACTCGACTTCGTCAATTTTCTCAAGCTTCTGAAGGTTTACGTTACTGATTTTTACACCTTTAAACAATACAGACGAGGCTTTTGTAACGGTAACTATATTGTTTTTTGCGTCAATGCCCTTTACTGTAAGCGGTACTCCGTAAGCAATACCGAGCCTTTTTCTTTGGCCCACGGTATAGCTTATAATCCCCTTATGCTTACCAATGACCTTATTCTCGTCTTCAAGATAAAAATCGCCCTCGGGTGCCCTTCCGATCTTACTTTCAATAAAAGCAACGTGATCGTTATCGGGAATAAAGCAAATTTCCTGACTGTCAGGTTTAGCTGCAACAGGCAAATTTGCTTCATTTGCAATTTCGCGGGTCTTATCCTTATCCATTCCCGAAAGAGGAAAAATTACAGCTTCAATTATTTCCTGGGGCAATCTTGCAAGCATATATGCCTGATCTTTTTTGCTGTCGGTCTGCCTGATGAAATATCTGCCGTTTTCATAGCCCTTGCTGCAATAATGACCGCTTGCAATATAATCTATTCCCTGCTCTGTTGCATAATCCTTTAAAAGACGCATTTTAACTGCGGCATTGCAAAATACGCAGGGATTGGGGGTTTTCCCGTTTTTGTATTCGTTTACGAAATATTCGGTTACCTTTTCAAATTCCCTTGATGCGTCAATATGAACCAATGGAATTTCAAGCTTGTTGCAAACAGAAACGGCGTCATTATAAGAAGATGCAGAAAAGCCGTGCATCGAAAGAAACACGGCTGTAATCTTATACCCTTGTTTTTTTAATAGATAGGCGGCGACAGCGCTGTCAACTCCGCCGGAAATTCCCAAAACAACAGATTTCTGCATATTAGTATTATTTCAGTGCTTATCGCATGAGGCGCAACATTCGGAGCAGCTCTTCTTTAACTCAAACGGAGCTTCCTTGCCCTGACGGGTGTAATAATCCATTAAAGCCGCCTTAACAGCCTCCTCTGCTAAAACAGAGCAATGCACCTTTGCAGGCGGAAGACCGTCAAGAGCCTCAATAACGGCTTTATTTGTAAGCTTTAATGCTTCCTCAATGCTTTTGCCTTTTACAATCTCGGTTGCCATTGAGCTTGTTGCAACAGCGGCACCGCAGCCAAAGGTTTTAAAACTTACGTCTTTAATTATATCGTCCTCGATATAAAGATAAATTCTCATTATATCGCCGCATTTCGCATTTCCGACCTCGCCAACTGCATTTGCGTTTGCAAGCTCACCGACATTTCTCGGATTTGCAAAATGATCCATAACTTTTTCAGAATACATAGCTTTATCCTTTCCAAAGAGGTGACATTTCTCTGAGTCTTGTTACCACCTTGGGTAAAACCTCGAGAATATAGTCAACGTCTTCTTCAGTATTGAATCTGCCAAAGGTAAGACGGAGTGAACCGTGCGCTACCTCATGCTTAAGACCGAGTGCTAAAAGCACGTGGCTGGGGTCCAAGGATCCCGACGTGCAGGCAGAGCCTGATGATGAGGAAACGCCGAACATATCAAGCATCAAAAGAAGAGATTCGCCCTCGATAAACTCAATTGAGAAATTTGCATTTCCCGCAAGGCGGTTTTCCCTGTCGCCGTTTAAGCGGCTGTAAGGAATTGATGAAAGTACGCCGTCAATAAGACGGTTTCTCATCCTTGTAAGGCGCTCGCGCTCCTCTTTTGCTTCGGCATTGCAAAGCTCTGCCGCCTTGCCAAAGCCTACTATTGAAGGAACGTTCTCAGTGCCGGCTCTTTTGTTTTTCTCCTGTGCACCGCCTTCAATGAGAGGATAAATTCTTATACTGCTTCTTGCATAGAAGTCGG
>JAZRNU010000092.1:0-21759 GCA_045648325.1 Eubacteriales bacterium
GCTTTGCAGTTGAAAAGGCTGTTAAGGGTATGCTTGCTTCCAATGCTATCGGCAGAGCTGCTATGAACCGTTTACACGTATATGCAGGCGCAGAGCATCCCCACGCTGCTCAGATGCCCGAGCTTGTGAAATAAGGGAGGATATAAGAAATGTATACAGCTAAGAAAGAATACTTCTACGGCACCGGCAGAAGAAAGAGCTCGGTTGCTCGCGTAAGAATTATGCCCGGAACCGGTGTTATCACCATCAACGGCAGAGATATTGATGATTATTTCGGTCTTGAAACCTTAAAGCTCGTTGTTCGTCAGGCTTTCGAGGTTTCCGGCACCACCGGCAAGTTTGACCTCGTTGCTACCGTTTGCGGCGGCGGCGTTACCGGTCAGGCAGGCGCAATCCGTCACGGCTGCGCAAGAGCACTCCTCCGCTACGATGCAGAGCTTCGTCTTCCCCTCAAAAAGGCCGGCTTACTCACCAGAGACCCCAGAATGAAGGAAAGAAAGAAGTACGGCTTAAAGGCTGCACGTCGCGCACCTCAGTTCTCCAAGAGATAATTTCTTATTTCAAAGAGTATTCAAAAACCCCGAAACCATCACGGTTTTCGGGGTTTTCTTTTTGTCTTAAAATCTATCTTGGTGCAAACTTGGTGCAAGTTTTAAAAACACCCTATGACCGTAAAAAATCGTAGGGTGATTTAATATAAAACTATAAAGTTTAATCTTCCTTTATAGTATCTTCTAATTCTTTTTGCCTTTTTTCTTCTCGTGTTAGAGATATGATTTTTACAATATTATATATTTGATAAGGGATGTAGGAAAATATGCCCGCGTATACACAGGCACCAAATGTAATAGGCCATAAAACAGATGCGATAATTTTAAAAACTAATCCTCGTTTCCTAAAAAAACCTACGGAAAGTATAATGGTAGAAACTATGGCACTAAACCCAAAACCGCCCAAGCAACCAAAAAGCAAGAAAGATTGTAATTTACTTTCGTTCACAAGTGGTTGTTGACTTGCAAGAAGTCCGTAAATAATGAATCCAGTAACGACAACACTTAATGTGCATACTAAATACTCTATTCGGTTTTTCTTAGTCATTAGTAATCCCCCTCTTTTAATTATTCTTTTAATCATTATATCACAAACCAATGATAATTTCAACATTTTGTAAGCATTACGAGTCATAACGATTCTTAATAGAATCATTTATTCCCATATCTTTGAGGAATACAAGGCGAGAATCGCTAAAAGCCTTGAAGATAACCTTTTCTAAAAACAACGGAGTATAATCCATTTGGGTTATGCTCCGTTGTTAAATTTTTGATAATTTTCAAGCACTATTTTATCGAGTTACTTGATGTTTTATTCCTTTTATGTTATAATTATTTTGAGGTGTGGTATAAATGTTAGTTTTTATTGATGAAAGCGGATATCCGCGTCCAACCGATGACAATGAATATTCGGTGCTAATGGCGGTTTGTATCTATGAAAAAGACATAAGAAAGATTGCTGACGATATATACAAACTTAAACAGCGTATATATGGTAAGCAAGATGAGATAAAATCAACGAATTTGATACGAAAACAAACAATTGAAAAGAATCGAACTAAAAACAAAGAATACGCAGACGAGTTTGTAAAAATTGTTAGTTGTCACAATGTAACTGTTTTTTGTATAATAATGAAACGCCCAAAAGAATTGCCGTCTTCTGAAGAAGGAATATTGCCAAAACAATACCACCTTATTATGAAGAAAATTGAATACTTTTGTGAGCGAAGAAATATTGAAAAATCCATATTCGTTTTTGATGAGACTAATGAAAAAGATGACTTGGAAATTGCTAACAGTTTTAATGGATTTCTTCATAAATCACGATTGGGAAAATCTTTTGATAGAATATTAGAAATACCATTATTTGTTAGTTCAAAAATAACATCAGCAATTCAAATTTCTGATATTTTTGCTGGTATAGTACGTCAGTATTATACAGCGGGATTAAATAATAAATCTCCTTCTACAGATTATGAAATATGGTTAAGTGAATTGTATAGTAAGATAATTATAAAAACTGAAAACGCTTTGCAACCAAACCTCAAATATTATGAACATGGTTTCCAATATGTTGAAAATCTGAATTACATAAAAAGAAATGTAACGCAATAGGTATAAAATGCTTGACAAATTAATAATAATAGTATATACTATAGTTGGAGTTGAAAGTTATTCCGTCCTGGAGTTGCAATTTGCTCCGTTCTATAGTGTACAAACGGACTCTCTTTTTGTGAGTCCGTTTTTCTTTATTTACATTTTTTGATATTAATTATATCAGTTAGACAAGATTGAATTTGATGAAAAAAGATTTGAAGAATAACCCCCAATTTATCAAACTGAAGTAGTGTTTATCTTGGTGCAAATTTGGTGCAAAATTTTATGAAACGATATGAATTTTATTAAACGATATACAATCACATCTACACAAAACCGCACAATATAAACGATTTTCAACGATATTACACGATATAAACAGTACACCGAAAACTCCAAGAGATAATCACAGCCTTACGGCGATTATCAAAAACGCTCCGATTTTCGGGGCGTTTTTCCTTTACTTGCCTTTAAAAACCTGCTATAATATCTCTTAACCTCTTTCGTTTTGAAAAATATTTCAAACTCAACCAACGGTATGTGGATTTTTTAACTCAAAGCCGCTATACTGTATGTGAAAGGAGCCGACGAAGATGGATCTACAAAAAATTGGCGCATTCATTGCAAGACTAAGAAAAGAAAATGGCTTTACCCAGATGCAGCTTGCGGAAAAGCTCAATATTACCGACAGGGCGATTTCCAAGTGGGAAACGGGCAGATCGCTCCCCGATTCGGCGGTTATGGTTGAGCTTTGCTCGGTTCTTGGCATCACGGTAAACGATTTATTTAACGGAGAGGTAATTAAAATGGAAGAAAACAGCAAGAAAAACGAAGAAATTTTGCTTGAAATGGCAAAGGAGCTTGAAAGAAAAAACAAAACCGTCTGGGCGGCTATGTGGGCAATTATGACCGTCTGCATTATCGGACTTATTGCGGGACTTTCAGTTGCCGCCTTTCTCATTCCCGAGGGAGTCTGGCAGCTTGTTGCAATTATCGGCATCTGCATTTTCTTTTTGATTCCCTGCTTTTTCGCCTTAAAGCTTGAGGTAAGCGTTGGCGCCTACAAATGCAACCACTGCGGTCACAAGATCGTACCTACCTATAAGCAGGCACTTAATGCAATGCATTTTGGCACAACCCGCTATCTCAAATGTCCAAGCTGCGGCAAGCGCTCCTGGTGCAAAAAGGTTATAAAATAAAAATAAAGGCACTTTGGTAAGAAGTGCCTTTTTTATTTGCTTTTTGCATTGAACCGTGCTATAATTTTTACAAAAAGGGGGAAGTTATAATGGTAATTCTCATCACGGGCGCCTCCCACACGGGCAAAACCACTCTTGCCGCAAGTCTTGTTAAAAAATACGGTTATTCCTGCATTTCACTTGATCTTCTGAAGATGGGTCTTATAAGAAGCAAAAACACCTCGCTTACCCCTTTTGACGACAGAGAGCTCACCTCGTATTTGTGGCCCATTGCAAGAGAAATCATAAAAACCGCCATTGAAAATAACCAGCATCTTATAATCGAGGGGTGTTATATCCCCCTTGACTGGGATAGCGACTTTAAAGCGGAATATTTAAAGGAAATTAAATTTTACTGCCTTTGCATGACCGAGAGATATATAGTTTCTCACTTTGACGATATTAAAAAATACGCCTCGGTTACCGAAAAACGAAAAGAGGATTCCTTTACAATTGAAGAGGCCCTTTCTGAAAACGCGCAGTATCTTTCACTTGCAAGAAAGGCGGGCAAAGAGGTTATTTTAATCGACGAAAGCTACCCGACTTGCCTTTAAAAAACTTTTTCCTTTACTTTTCGTTTCCGCCATGTTAAAATAAAATAAGAAAGGGCGTTTTTTATGTTAGATTACATTCTTGCCGCCATAGGCGGAGTTCTTTGCATTTTGCTTGGCATTGCAAATATAAAAGGAAAGCTCGCGTCAATCCACTTTTACCACAGAAGCCGCGTTTCGGAGGAGGACGCAGCTCCCTTTGGCAAGCTCATGGGCGCGGGCACAATAATCTGCGGCGTCGGTCTTATCGGCTACGGAGCTCTTTCTCTTATTGCCGATTTCGCCGAAATTGCAATTCTTGCAACCGTTGGCGACGTTTGCCTGTATGCAGGGCTTATAATCGGGCTTCCCATTGGCTTTTATGCAATGAAAAAATACAACAAGGGTGTTTTTTAATGAAAAATTACGGCAAAAAAATGATTGCACCCATCGTTGTAACGGTGCTCCTCATTTTATATTATATCGTTTACTTTGGCTTTTTAATGTCGGTGCTCGGTAATCTCTGGAGCATTTTGCTCGGTGTTTTTCCCTTTGTTTTCGGCGGAGTTACCGTTTACGTCTGCATTGAAAGAATAAATGAAATAAAGAAGGGTGAAGAAGATGATATTGGTAAATACTGATTACATCGGCGGCAAGGAGCTTGAAATGCTCGGGCTTGTAAAGGGCAGCACTATCCAGTCAAAGCACGTGGGAAGAGATATTACCGAAAGCTTTAAAACGCTTGTCGGCGGCGAGCTTAAGGCATATAACGAAATGATGAACGACGCCCGCGCTCTTGCCACCAAAAGAATGGTTTTGGAGGCAGAGGCTTTGGGAGCCGACGCCATCGTTAATATCCGTTACACCTCATCTGCAATTATGCAGGGCGCGGCAGAGGTCATTGCCTACGGCACCGCGGTCAAGTTCGTAACGCGATAAAATCACGCCAATTCAAATTTTTTCATATCTCTCTCCTTTGGCAGATCCGACCCCGAAAACGAGGTCGGATTTGCCTTTTTTTTGCATAATTTTCAGAAAAACGGGCAATAATTTTAACGAAATGGAAAAAAATGTCTTTTCTTTTTTGCAAAAATAGTGTAAAATATTGTGACAAATGCTAAAAACCAAGGAGGAATTTGGTGAAAACTGTTTTAAACCGCCTTTCCGAGGGCTTTAAAAAAGCCGTTTTGAAAATAAAAGAAAAAACGTCGGGTGCCGCTTTTAAAAAGGCGGGCGTCCTTGCGGCCGCGGCCTTGCTTTTGGTCACCTCGTTTTTTGCAATTTCCTTTGGCAACAAAAGCGAAAGCGTTTATTACGCCGAGGACCCCGAGCTTATTGCCGCAGGTCTTTATATGCAGCAATACACCTACAATCTCTTTCAGCTTGACAGTCTTTTTATAGCAAAAGACACCGAAACCGAGGAGCTTACCACCGATATGCAATATGCCGTTGTGGTAAACGATGCGGGTGTGCGCACCACCTACTACTCGCGCAATAAAACCGTAAGGGAGTTTTTCGAGGAGCAGTATATTGCGCTTGGCGAGGAGGACTCGATGAACGTCGATTACGAGGCGCTCATCTCCGATTGCGGCGAAATAGAAATCAGCCGCGTGGGCTATTCCTTGCAGACAGAAATTCAATACACCAACTACAAGACCGAAACCTACCGCGTTTATTTCCTTGCGGCAATAAACCGCATTCCCGAGGACACGGCAGGCAGAAAGGGCCAGACCCGCGTTTCCTACCGCTGTAAATACGTTGACGGCGAGCTTGTTGAAAAGGTGCAGGTAAACAAAACCGTTATCTCGCGCCCCGTAAACGAGGTGAAATACGTGGTTTATCACCCCGAATGGGAGCCCTACGGCCTTGATGAAAGCTACGTTATAAAGACGGTGGAATACGGCTCGACCGCATATTCCTCACAGCAGAAAAACCTTGGCTTTTGCACCGCAATGGGCTACCACACCGACTACGGCATTGCCGCGGTAAGCTACAGAAACCCCGGCGAGGTAAGAATGGGCGACTGGGTTTACGTTGAATGCGTGGGGCTTGACTTTGATTACGGCTACGCCTACGTCTGCGACACCTCCCACAGCTACAACCCAACCTGGATGGACCTTCATTTCGACACGGTGCACGAGGCGCGTGTGTGGGGCAGACGCCAGATAAGAGTGCATATTCTTTCGGGCAGACCCGATTTCGTTGATCCTCCCGAGAGGTATAAGAAAAAGTGAAAATAAAAATCCGCATCATTTGATGCGGATTTTGAATTATTGAGAAGTTTCATACCCTTCACATTCTTTTATTGAATCAAGCAATTTACGGTTATATCAGCAGCGTTTTATCGCTACCATCGTATTTAATCAAATACAGATTCTCCGGGTCAAATCCGTTCTGTATGTCTTTGTAAAGAATAAACTCTTCTACTACCAAATATCCACTTACATTTTCGTCAAGAATCGTATAGCCCTTTCCGGTAACGTCTATTTTGCAAAGAAGATTATCCTTTGTGGTATAAAATATCCAATTTCCGATAACCTTAAAGCTTCTTACCATCGGTGCGATGGTGAGAAAATCGCTTCCGTCGTAATTTACCGAAAACAGATAATTTTGCGAGTTAATACCAAAAATTTTGCCTTCGGTTTTAAGACTAAAAGAAGTCGTCGCCGACTCTGCAACCAAAACTCTGTTTTTGCCGTCAAAATCATAAACATAAAGGCTGTTTGCGCTTACATAAATCAGTTTATCATTATGTGTTTTGAAATAGTTACAGTTTTCTGCAATTGTGACCATTTCGCCCGTGACGAGATTTGCGGATATCAGGATTTCGTTGTTGTTTGCAACGAGATAATCGCCCTCAATATTAATTCCCGTGTAGCTTTCACTGTCAAAGGCTTCCGGAAATTCGATAACTCTTTTCTCATCGGGTGCAAGGTAGTGAAAAACGGTTATCGTTTCTTTAACGGAATTCAACACGTAGATACGGTCACCGAACAGCGATACGTCGCAATGCCTTCCGTCAAGATACAAATTCATATCTTCTATGAAAATCTTTTTGTTTTCCGCATCGTTGCAAAGATAAAGGCTGAAGTTGAGCTCGGAATCCGTTCGTTCTTCTTCAGGGATCTCCTCGTAGTGCAAATACCAACCGTCCTTTATCCGAATATCTGAGAATCTGCTGACTCTTTCCTGTTCTAATTCTCCCGTGCCGTCAATCTTTATTTTGTAGTTTATAGAAAAACTACCCGGCGCATCACTAAAGCAGAAATAACCGTCTTCAATGCGCTTGTTGGAAAATTCTCCTTCGGCAAAGAAATCGATAAGTGAAGTCATCTCGCCGGTTTTCACGTTTATCTTTACAACAGCGTAATTACCTTCGCTGTTTGCCGACTCCGGAATTTCAATAGTGCCGTAGATAAAGCCCTCGTATAAAACAAGGTCGCCATACGGCCTTGGGGTGTCCTTCTCCGTTCCGGACGACCAAATAGAAGAAAACTCCTTGGTTTCGGTGTTGTAAGAGGTCAACCATGTTGCGCTTTTGCTGATAAAATAAACGACGCCGTCTTCATAGGCAAAAGCGTTGCCCCTGGAGTTGTTTCCAATGTATATTTTGTTGGATTTTAACTCTTCGGGTGTAAATGGAAGGTCACTCGGTATGAAGGTTGGAGAAGAAGTTGAAGAGTTTTCGGATGAGTTGGCGTTAGAGCTTGCAGGAGGTTCACTTGACGCAGGCGGCTCGCTCGACGCAGGCTCACTTGAACTGTTTTCCGTTACCGCGCAGGCAGTGATTCCGAAGAGCAAAGCAAGCGCGGTAAGTAACGTAAGTAATTTTTTCATAATGTTTTTCTCCTTATGAATTGTCTGCTTCGTTATTTCTTCATTTTCCAAACAACCCATTGGACTCACCCCTTTCGTTGATTTTGGGATTTTTCCCCATTTCCATTATAACACGCTACCCCACACCCGTCAACGCCTTTTTCGTTTCACAAGAAAAGTTTATACAACCTGCACAAAAAACGAGGGGTCGATTTGTGCAAGGTGACAAAGGCAAGGGCGCCTACCGCATGAAGCCGCTTATGCTCCCATTTTGAAAAGACCCACTACGCGTGGGGCGCCCCTTTCTTGTAAGGATACAAGAAAGGGGAAAAGAAGATCCTTTTGTAAGGGGGGATTTCGATTCCCCCCTTACCCGGCGCTACCAAAGATTTAATAAAATCCAAAGAAAGTGCTTTTGCGCCTATCCCCCTTAAACGCCAAAGGGCTACCGCCCTTTTGAAACCCTGCGCAACAAAGCTTTGGCTTCGCACCAAAAGAGGGGTAGATGCGAGCGAGGCGAAAGCCTTTGGTTTTGTGCGTTCTTCCCTTACGCATAAGAAATAGCAAAGGGAGCGAAGCGACGTTTGCATTTCGCTTAAGCGTAAGGCGACTTGTGATTATTTTATTCTCGTGAGCATAGGGGAGCCTTCCCCTTAAAAAGATTCTTTTCCCCCTTTTCTCATCTTTGAGAAAAGGGGAGCATAAGCGGCTTGAGCGGAGAGAAAAAAGCAAATCCCCCGCGGCTTAAGCGGGAACAGGCGCCCCCACGCGTAGTGGGATTTTCAAAAAAGAAAGCCCCCGCGGCGTAATCGGTAAAGGAGAAACAAACCTACGCGGTCTTTTCATGAAAAACAAAAAAGCTCCGAGCAACCGCTCGGAGCTTTTATAATATGTATTTTATTTAACGGTAAAGATATAGGAAAATTCAAATTCCTTTTCAACTATTTTCAAGCTGTCCTTCAAAACGGGACCGCAGGAGTTTGAACCGACACCGCTCATGCGGTAGTCGATATGAAGCGTGATAAAATCGTCCTTTTTAAGCTCGTGAAGATGTGCGGCGTTGTGAAGAGCCTCGTCGGAATAACGGCTTGCGTTGAAGGAAAAATCCTTTGAATCGGCAAAGAAATCAATTACCGGGCCAAACGGTGTGCCAAGCGAGAGGTATTTCGTGCCGAAATGGCTTCCGTTTTCCTGCGGGAAAAGATAGGGCTCAAACTCATTTTCAACGGTTGACTCAAACGTTGAAAGACGCGAGGCAAGGTGCTTGTCCTCATAGCTTTCATAGGGGCCGTAGCCGAAATATTTAAGCTTTGAAGCCGTCTTTTTAAGGTAAAATACCGTGCCGAAGCGGAAAAGATAGGGCAGACGGTGGTTTGCCTTGTAGCTTACCGAAACGGTGCCGTTTTGATAAAAGGTAAATTCCTCAGTGCATTTTACCGCAGGCGCGGTGATTGAGTGACCGTGAGAGATTTCTGCCAAAACCTTAACGGTGCCGCCGCTTTCGGAAACGGTTACAGAGTAGCACTTGCGAATGGTTTTCATAAGACCGTCGCGCTCAAAGCCTGCCTTAACACGCCTGTCGTTGTCGATGGGGGCACGCCATATTGCAATGTCGCAGGGCTTGTAAAGAAGCTCTCTGCCGCCGCTTTTTATTGAAGAAAGTGCGCCCGTTTGCTTGTTGAAGGTGAACTCCGAGTTGAAAGAGGAAACGGTAACGGCGTAATCGTCCTCGGTAAAGGTAACGGGGGTGTCACCTTTTTCCTTTGGCAAAATCTTGCTTTCGGAAAGGACTATTGATTTAAAGCCAACGTTGCAGCCTATTTCCGAAAGGGGACGTCTTTTATTTGTAAATCCCGTTACGGTAAGGGTGAGATTTCCCGAAATTTCGGGGCATTTCAGTCTGAAATCAGCTTTTTCCTGCGGCAAAACGTCGGGTGCCGTTATCGTCTTTTTAAACAAAGCCTCGCCGTTTCGCTCAAAAACGCAAACAAGGTCGAGGTCTTTAAGCGAGGTGAAATATTTAAGGTTTTTAACCGTTAAAAGCTGTTTTTCGGGGTTGTAGCTGCAGTCAAAGGGCTTTAGTGCCTCCTTTAACTCGCGAATGCCGTTGTGGAGGGTGCGGTCGGGGTAAACAAGACCGTCCATACAGAAGTTGTTATCGTTGGGCCAGTCGCCGAAATCGCCGCCGTAGAGGTATTTTTTGCCGTCCTTTACCGAGTGGTCGCAAAATTCCCAGACACAGCCGCCCATAAAGCGGTCGTTTTCGCGGATTACCTCCCAATATTCCGAAAGGTCGCCGGGACCGTTGCCCATTGCGTGCGAATATTCGCACTGAAAAAGGGGAAGGGTGTAGTCGGGATTTGAAAGATACTCCTTGCAGCCCTCGGGAGAAAGATACATAAAGCTTTCAACGTCAACGATGTCGGAAAGCTGTACGCCGCCCGTGTAGGAGGTGTTGCAGTTTTCATAGTGGACGGGGCGGGGGTCAAGCTCCTTTATTCGGCGGCTCATTGCACGGTGGTTTTCGCCGAAATAGGATTCGTTTCCGAGTGACCACATAATTACCGAGGGGTGGTTTCTGTCGCGTATTACCATTCGCTCGGCACGGTCTATGTAAGCCTCTTTCCAGTCGGGGTGATTTGAAAGAAAGCTGCGGTCCTCGAGCACCATACAGCCGTGCGCCTCTAAATCGGCCTCGTCGATGACATAAAAGCCGTATTTGTCGCAAAGCGAATAGAAAAGGGGAGCGTCGGGATAATGTGAGGTGCGAATGCAGTTTATATTGTGCTCCTTCATTATTGCAAGATCTCTTTCCATGTGAGAAAGAGGCACGGCAGAACCCAAAACGGGGTCGGATTCGTGACGGTTTACACCCTTTAGCTTTATTGCCTTGCCGTTAACAAGGAAAAGACCGTTTTTTATTTCAACTCTCACAAAGCCCACGTCGAAGCGGAAAATCTCCCTTCCGTGGTAGATAAGCACGGTGTAAAGCTCGGGCGATTCATCGGACCACAAAAGCGGATCTTCAACGGTAACGGTTTCCTTTTCGTTGAAATCACCCTTCAAGAGGACCTTTCCTTTTTTAATAACGTTGTATTTGCAAAAGTTTACGCCGGTGTTAATCTCTATAAAGCCGGTGGTAAGCGACTCGTTTAAGGTGGCACGGCAGATTATATCTTTTGCGCAGTTTTTCGGGCGGTAAAGAAGATAAACGTCGCGGAATATGCCCGAAAGGCGGTATTTATCCTGATCCTCCAGATAGCTTCCGTCGGAATATTTCAAAACAAGAACCTTAACGGTGTTTGCGCCTGCCTTTAAAAATCCGGTAACGTTGAATTCGTTTGTGCAGTGAGGCACCTGACCGTAGCCCGCAAAGGTGTCGTTTACGTAAAGGAAAAATGCCGAGTCAACACCCTCGAAGACCATATAAACGTCGTCCTGATAAAGTCTTTCGGCGTCTATTTCCAAAGTGCGGAAATAAAGACCGCAGGGGTTTTTATCGGGCACGAAGGGCGGGTGGAAGGGGAAGGGGTAAAAAATATTACCGTACTGCGGCTTATCGTAGTTCTTTGAAAGCTGAAGCTGCCAGTTGGAAGGAACGGTGATTTTATCCTTAAAGCCGCTTTTGTCAAATTCAAAGCTCAGAAAGTCGGGAAGATTTTTTGACGATTCAAAAAAACGGAAGCCCCATACGCCGTTTAAGCTTTGAAAAAAGGCAGAGCCCTCGCGCTGATTTGCAAACGCCTTTTCCTCGTTTTCAAAGGGAACGTAATAGCTTCTGTTTGGCTCACAGCCTACGTGAAGAACAGAAGGATCCTCATAAAAATTCTGAAGTTTCATATAATACCACCTTAAAAAAGCTGTTATAATTATAGCTTATCGGATGGTTTATTGCAAGTGAAAAAAACAAAAACTGACAAAGAACGTTAAAAAAATAACAAACTGACTAAAAAGAGTTGCAATTATAGCCGTAATATGCTATAATCACTTGAAAAATATTGTGATTTTTGCGAAAAAGGATTGATTTTATGAAAATAACCGATTTGCGTTGCGAATATATGAAGGGGCTTGTCGTAACCGACAGAAAAGCGCCTCTTTTTTCGTGGGTGATTGAGAGCGACAAAAAAGATGTCGTTCAAACCGCATACCGTATTATAGTTTCTGAAAATATAGAGGAGCTTGACGGTAAAAAGGGAAATATCTGCCCCAAGAGCTTCGTTGCAAGCGATAAAAGCACCGGAGTTCAGTATGAGGGAAAGGCACTTAAGCCATTTACGAAATATTATTGGAGGGTTGAGGTAAGGTGCAACAATGATGAGGCCGCCGTTTCCGAAATCGCCTCCTTCCTCACCGGCAGACTTGACGTAAGATTTCCCGCAAAATGGATAAGCAGACAGGAAAAGCAGGGAAAGAAGAAAAACGCAGGCGCAAAAAGTCCGTATCTTTTCAAAAGATTTACGGTTGAAAAAGAAATAAAAGAAGCCTTCCTTTTTGCAACGGCAAAGGGCGTTTACGATGCCCAAATAAACGGTATGAAGCTTTCACACGTGGTGCTTGCTCCCGGCTGGACCGATTTTGGCAAGACCTTTTACTATCAGGGCTACGAAATAACCGACCTTTTGAAAACGGGCGAAAACGCAATGGGCGTTTCACTCGGCGACGGCTGGTATTTCGGCAATCTTTCCGCCGTAGGAAGAAATCAGTACGGCGTTTATCCCCGTATGTTTGCCGCAGTAATGGTAATTAAATATACCGACGGCACCACCGAAAAAATATCAACTGATTCAAGCTGGAAAATAGGCGAAGGACCTATCCGCTACGCCGATTTGCAGACGGGTGAATTTTACGATGCGAATTACGAGCTTTTGAATTTCGGAACGGTTGAGTTTGACGAAAGCGGCTTCGCTCCCGTTACCGTAAAGCTTATAAAAGAGGAGCTTACTGCACAGCGCGGCGAGCTCATTGCAGTTCAGGGGGAGATAATTCCCGTAAGCCATAACCTCATAAAGGGCAAATACGTCTTTGATATGGGACAGAATATGGTTGGAAGAATCCGCCTTAAGGTAAAGGGTACACCCGGCAAAAAGATAAAAATACGCTACGGCGAAATGCTTAACACCGATAAGACTCTTTACACCTCTAACCTCCGCTCCTGCGAGGCTACCGACTATTACGTCTGCAAGACCGACGGCTATGAAACTTGGGAGGCAACCTTTACCGTTCACGGCTTTCGCTACGTTGAGATCTCGGGCATAAATTACATTCCCTCACTTGACGCGGTAATCGGCGTTGTAATTCACAACGACCTTGAAAGAACGGGTAGCTTCGAGTGCAACGACGGACTTGTAAACAAGCTTTACAAAAACGCATATTGGGGACAAAAGGGCAACTTCCTTGCCGTTCCCACCGACTGTCCCCAGCGTGACGAGCGCCTTGGCTGGACGGGCGACAGCCAGATATTCTGCCAGAGCGGCTGTTATAATATGTATTCCGAGGCGTTTTACGAAAAGTATATAAACGATATTATGGACGAGCAGCGCGAAAACGGCGCCTTTACCGATATCGCTCCTTATATACACTGGCCAAACGGCAATCCTCTTGTAGGCTACGGCAACGCCGCATGGGGCGACGCCGGCGTTATAATGCCGTGGCTTATGTATAAAAACTACGGTAACCTTCGCATTTTAAAGGAATGCTACCCAAATATTGTAAAATATATAGATCTTCTTGAAACCACTACTGAGGACGATATAAGAACACCAATCTGCTACGGTGACTGGCTTTGTGTCGGAAATCCCATTCCTTTCCCCGTAATAGATACCCTTTATATGATCTACGTAACCGATCTTGCGGTTAAAATTGCAAGGCTTTTGGAAAATGACAGCGATGCTGCCCGCTTCGAGGGCTATGCGGCAAGATACCGCAAGGCGTTTTTAAAGCATTTTGTAAAGAATGACGGCGAGATCGAGGGAGATACTCAAACGGGCTACGTTCTTGCTATTCGCTTCAATATTGCAAACGGCGACAAGGAGCTTTGCGATAAATTCGTAAACAAGCTCATAAAGGCAATGGAGGCGGCAAATTACCATCTCACCACGGGATTTGTTGGCGTTAAGGAGCTTTTGCCCGTGCTTTGCGAGGTGGGAAGAGCAGATATTGCCTACAAGCTTCTTAACAACCGCACTTATCCCTCGTGGCTTTACTCGGTTGTAAACGGCGCGACCACCATCTGGGAGCGTTGGAATTCCTTTACTCTCGAGGAGGGCTTTGCCGATATTGCAATGAACTCCTTTAACCACTATTCGCTCGGATCGGTTACAGAGTGGCTTTACGGCTACGTGGGCGGTATGAGAGAGTTTGAACCCGGCTGGAGCAAGTTTATAATAGCTCCCGAAATTGCCTCGCTTGAATATGCAAACGTTTCATTCAAAAGCCCCAAGGGTGTTATAGAAAGCTGCTGGAAGCGCGTTGGCAACGGCTATGAAATAAAAATCACGATTCCCGCAAACAGCAGGGCGACGGTAATGCTCCCCGCAACCGAAAATGCAAAAATCACAGAGCTTCTTTTGGCAAACGGCATTGATTTTGAATATAAAAACGGAAGAATGGTAGCAGAGCTTGGCTCGGGAAGCTATCTCTTCAAAGTGAGGGAAACGGTATGAAAACGGTTTTAGCTTATGATTTCGGCGCCTCGAGCGGCAGAGCCATTGCCGCGTGGGTGGAAAACGGAAAGCTCGTAACAGAGGAAATACACCGCTTTTTAAACGAGCCGGTAACGGTAAACGGGACCTTTTATTGGGATATTTTAAGACTTTTCCACGAAATAAAGCAGGGTATTGTAAAGGCAAAAAAAGCAGGCTTTGAAATTGAAAGCCTTGCAATCGACACCTGGGGCGTTGACTTCGGTCTGCTTGATAAAAAGGGCGACCTTCTTGCAAACCCCGTTCATTACAGGGATAAGAGAAACGAATGCTTTGAGGAGCTTTTCGATATTATCCCGAGAGAAGCGCTTTACGGAAGCACCGGAATTCAGTTTATGAATTTCAACACGATATTTCAGCTTTACGCCCTGAAAAAATACGATCCCGAGCTTTTGGAAAGAGCCGACAAGCTTTTGTTCACTCCCGATCTTTTAAACTATTTCCTTACGGGAAACGCGGTAACCGAATACACCATTGCCTCAACGGGTGCGCTGCTTGATGCAAAAAGCGGCGATTGGGATTTTTCGCTTACCGATAAAATGGGAATTAAAAGAAGCCTCTTTACAAAGATAGTAAAGCCCGGCACCGAGGTGGGTTATCTCCGAAAGGAAATATGCGAGGAGCTTAACGTTAAGCCCTTTAAGATATTTACCTCTCCCTCTCACGATACCGCGGCGGCTGTTCTTTCGGTTCCCACCGAGGAAAAGGATTTTGCTTTCCTTTCCTGCGGCACCTGGTCGCTTCTCGGCACCGAGCTTGATACACCGCTTATAAACGACGAAACCTTTTCTGAAAACTTCACAAACGAGGGCGGCGCCTTTGGCACTATAAGACTTCTTAAAAACATAATCGGTCTTTGGATTGCACAGGAGTGCAGAAGAAGCTGGCAGAAGGACGGCGAGGTTTCTCTTAAGGAGCTTGACGAGGCCGCGCTTGCTTCAAAGCCGCTTGTAAGCTTTATAAATCCTTCCGATACCGCCTTCCTTGCACCCGGGAAAATGCCCGAAAGAATTATGGCATACTGCAAGGAAACGGGACAGGAAATTCCCGCCGATAAGGGCGCAATGTCAAGATGCATAAGCGAATCTTTGGCACTTGATTACAGCAGAACGATTTTAAGACTTGAAAAACTCACAAAAAAAGAGTATAATAGTATAAATGTGGTCGGCGGCGGAATTAAAGACAGACTTTTGATGCAGTTTACCGCAGATGCAACCGGCAAAAAGGTAGTTGCGGGTCCCGCGGAGGCAACCGCATCGGGTAATATCGTTATGCAACTTATTGCGCTTGGTGAAATTAAAGACAGAGCCGAGGCAAGAAGACTTATAAAAAATTCGGGTGGCATAACCGAATATCTGCCCCAAAATCCCGACAAATGGGAGGAAGCGAAAAAACGCTTCGATAAAATTATAAAGGAGAAAGTCTGAAATGAACGATTCAGTTAAAAAGGCCTACGAGCTTGCCAAGGAAGCCTATGCGGCACTCGGCATCGATACCGATAAGGCAATAGAACAGGCTAAAAAAATTCCGATCTCGCTTCATTGCTGGCAGGGCGACGACGTTAAGGGCTTTGAAAATGCCGACGGCGAGCTTACGGGCGGTATTGCCGCAACGGGCAACTATCCCGGAAGAGCAACCACTCCCGCAGAGCTTCGCGCAGACCTTGAAAAGGCAATGAGCCTTATTCCCGGCACTCTCAAGGTAAACCTTCACGCACTTTACGCCGACAGCGACGAAAAGGTTGAAAGAAACAAGCTTGAACCCAAGCATTTTGACCGTTGGGTCGATTGGGCAAATAAATTGGATATAGGTCTTGACTATAACCCCTCATTCTTCTCGCACGATATGAGCGCATCGGGCTTTACCCTTTCCTCTGCCGACGATAAGGTAAGAGAATACTGGATAGAGCACGGCATAGGAAGCAGAAAGATAGCTGAATATTTCGGCGAAAAAACCGGCAAGCGCTGCGTTACAAACTTCTGGATTCCCGACGGATATAAGGATACCCCCGCCGATTGCCTCGGTCCGAGAATGAGACTTAAGGATTCTCTTGATAAAATATTTGCATTTCCGATAAAAAAGGAGTATAATGTAGATGCGGTAGAATCAAAGGTATTCGGAATGGGCGTTGAAAGCTACACCACCGGCTCAAACGAATTCTACACCGCCTACGCTGCAACCCACCCCGACGTGCTTCTTACCCTCGACGTGGGCCACTATCACCCCACTGAGGTAATAAGCGATAAAATATCGGCAATGCTTTGCTTCTGCAAAGAGCTTTTGCTCCACGTTTCCCGCCCCGTAAGATGGGACAGTGACCACGTTGTTGTTTTAAACGACGAGCTTATGGCCATTATGAACGAGATAGTTGCGGCAAACGCAACCGACAGAGTAAACATTGCACTTGACTATTTCGACGCTTCGATAAACAGAGTAGCAGCATGGGTTATTGGCACGAGAAATGCAAGAAAAGCACTTCTTATGGCGCTTTTAAGACCTGTTGACGCTTTGAAGAAATATGAAGCTGAGGGCGACTACACCTCCCGCCTTGCAATGATGGAGGAGCTTAAGAGCTATCCCTTTGCCGCAGTATGGGACTATATGTGCGAGCTTGAGGGCGTTCCCGTGAGGGAAGCATGGATTTCCGAGGTTAAAAAATACGAGGAAACCGTTTTGAACGAAAGAAAATAAAAAATAATTCATATATATGAAAGGAAACACAAAAATGAGTCTTACACTTTTAAGAGAAATGTCAAACAAATACGGTGCTAATCCCGAGTACGTTCTCGCAGGCGGCGGCAACACCTCCTTCAAGGACAACGAAACCCTTTACATCAAGGGATCGGGCGTATCTCTTGCAGAGATCACCGAGGACGGCTTCGTAAAGATCGACAGAAGCAAGCTCACCGAAATCTATTCAAAAACCTATTCCGAGGATTCGGATACCAGAGAAGCAGAGGTTCTTGCAGACATGATGGCAGCAAGAAGAGCAGGCGAGGAGCACAAGCGCCCCAGCGTTGAAACCCTCCTTCACGACGTATTCGATTACTCCTTCATTCTTCATCTCCACCCCTCGAGAATCAACGGCCTTACCTGCGCAAAGGATTGGAAGACCGCTTTTGATAAATATTTCGCAGTAAATTCCGTTTGGATAAGACCCATTATGCCCGGTTACATTCTCGCTATGGAGGTTAAGGAGAAGGTTGATAACTTCAAGGCTGCAAACGGCAAGCTTCCTCTCTTTATCTTCCTTGAGAACCACGGCGTATTCATAGGCGGAAACAGCCTTGCTGAGATCGACGTAAACGTTAAGATCCTCAACGACGTTCTTGACGAAACCGTTAAAATCGTTCCCGATTTCTCCGAGTGTGAGTTTGATGCAGATAAGGCAGCAACCATTGCTCCCGCTATCCGCGCAATGCTTGCAGACGAAGAGGGTGCTATGGGCATCGTAACCTTCAAGACCAACAAGGAATT
Source organism: Eubacteriales bacterium (assembly GCA_045648325.1). Taxonomy (GTDB): domain Bacteria; phylum Bacillota; class Clostridia; order Oscillospirales; family RGIG5299; genus RGIG5299. Next base: position 17,910 of record JAZRNU010000092.1, read on the forward strand.
TGCAAACGTTGTTGCAAGCGAGGCAAACTTTGCCGAGGCTTCAACCGCTTTCTCTCCCGACCACATGGTTTATTGCTACGACAGAAGAATTTTCATCGAGGCAGAGGAGATAGAGGCAATCTACGCAGAGCTTGCTGAGAAGATCGACGCTTTCCGCAAGGAAGTTGGCAAGGATCCCAAGATCATCGCAGTTAAGAACCTCGGCGTATTCGCAGCAGGCAGAAGCAAGAAGGAAGCAGACATCGCAGCAGAGGTATTTACCGATGCAGTTAAGGTTTCCGTTTATGCTAAAAACTTCGGCGGCTCCAAGCCCCTTCCCGAGGACCTCATCTACGCTATCAACAACTGGGAAGTTGAAAGATACCGCAAAAAGGTTTCTCTTGCAGCCGGCGGCGTAAAGCGTCTTGGCGGCAAGGTTTCCATCGTTACCGGCTCTGCACAGGGCTTTGGTAAGGGCGTTGCCGATATGATGGCAAAGGAAGGCTCCTATATGACCTATGCAGACCTCAACGGCGAGGGCGCGATCAATGCTTCCAACGCAACCAACGCAGAGCTTGGCAAGGGCGCTTCCATTGCAGTTAAGGTAAACGTAGGTAACGAGGAAGACGTTAAGAATATGATGAACGCAACCGTTTTGGCTTACGGCGGTCTTGACGTATTCGTAAGCAACGCAGGTATCGTTCGTGCAGGTACTCTTGATGAGATGACCAAGGAAAACTTTGAGCTTTCCACTCTTATCAACTACACCGCATACTTCCTTGGCACCAAATACGCACAGAAGGTAATGAAGATCCAGAACCGTTTCAACGGCAAGGATTTCTTCGATATTATTCAGATCAACTCCAAGTCCGGCCTCGAGGGCTCCAACAAGAACTTTGCTTATGCAGGCAGCAAGTTCGGCGGCATCGGCCTTACCCAGAGCTTCGCACTTGAGCTTTGCCCCTACAACATAAAGGTAAACTCCGTTTGCCCCGGTAACTTCCTCGACGGTCCCCTGTGGTCCGATCCCGAGAAGGGCCTCTTTGTTCAGTACCTCAAGGCGGGCAAGGTTCCCGGCGCAAAGACCGTTGAGGACGTAAAGAAGGCTTATGAGGCAAAGGTTCCCATGAACACCGGCTGCCACGAGATCGACGTTGCACGTGCAATCTACTACTGCATCGAGCAGAAGTACGAAACCGGACAGGCTATCCCCGTAACCGGCGGACAGATCATGCTTAAGTAAGAGGTGCTTTCATTGAAAAAGGATATCAATCTTCTTATAGAAAAACTCAACGCCCCCACCAAAAAAGAGCGTCTTTCCGCTTTGAAGGATATAATCGCTCTTGAGAAGGCGGGCGAGATCGAAAAGCCGGCAACCGGCACCAGCGTAAACAATCACATTCACACCATCTACAGCTTCTCTCCCTATTCACCCACCAAGGCTCTTTATATGGCGAGAAAAGCAGGTCTTGTTACCGCAGGTATCATGGATCACGACTCAGTAGGCGGCTGTGAGGAGTTTGTTGAGGCAGGAAAGATCGCGGGAATGGATATTACCTGCGGCTTCGAGTGCCGTGTTTCCATTGCAGGCACCAGCCTCTACGGCAGACGTCTTAACAACCCCGACCAGATCTCGGTTGCATACGTTGCAATTCACGGTATTCCCCATCAGAAATTTGCAGAGTGCGAGAAGTTCCTCGCACCTTATCGCGCAAAGAGAAACGAAAGAAACCGCAAGATGACCGAGAATATCTCGAGAATCGTTGCACCCTTCGGCCTTACCGTTGACTTTGATGCAGACGTTGTGCCCCTTTCACAGAATGCAAACGGCGGCTCTATCACCGAGCGCCACCTTATCTACGCTCTCGTAAAGAAGATAATTGCAAAATACGGCAAGGGTCAGCCCGTTGTCGATCTCGTAAAGAACGACTTCAAGATTCCGCTTTCTGCAAAGATCGAGGGCTTCCTTTTAGACGTTGAGAACCCCTGCTACGAGTATGACCTTCTCGGCGCACTTAAGAGCGACTTTGTTGCAAAGTTCTATATTGATGCAGACGAGGAATGCCCGCCCGTTAAGGAATTCGTTGCATTTGCAAAGAAGATAGGCGCAATCTCCGCTTATGCATATCTCGGTGACGTTGGCAACTCCGTAACCGGCGACAAGAAGACCCAGAAGTTTGAGGACGATTACATTGAGGAGCTCTTTGAGGTCATCAAGAAGATCGGCTTCAACGCCGTTACCTATATGCCCTCGAGAAACACTCCCGAGCAGCTTCAGAGAATCATCTCTCTTTGCGATCAGCACGGCTTCTTCCAGATAAGCGGCGAGGATATAAACACTCCCCGTCAGTCGTTTATCTGCCCCGCACTTGAAAAGCCCGAGTATGCACATCTTTCAACCGCTACCTGGGTTCTTATCGGTCACGAGAAGGCTGCAACCGCAAACGAAAAAGAGGCAATGTTCTCCGATTGGGCTAACGCAAGCTTCGCAACTCTTGACGAAAAAATTGATTATTACTATAAAAAAGGCAACGACGACGGCAATTTTTTGAAAAAATAAAAGCTTTTTGATAAAATTGCTTGATTTTTGTTTCGTACTGTGTTATTATATTATGACGAAAAAGTAATAATAACAGCCGAACACGGCGCGGACGAAACACGTCTGTAAAAGAAAGGCATGGTTTTAACATGGAAATCGCACTTGCCATAATCGATATAGCTCTTTGTGCTGGCATTATCGTCTTGGTATTGTTCCAGAGCTCAAACGAAGGCGGACTTTCGGGCACCATAACCGGTAACACCGAAACCTTCTTGGGCAAGAACAAGGGAAAGAGAAAGGACAGAGTACTTACCAAATTCACGATGATTCTCGGAATTGCATTGGTAGTAATGACCCTTATCTTAAACGCTATATTTATAGTAAAGTAAATTAATCTTACCCGTTCTTTTGCCGCCATATTTCAATATGGCGGCAAAAGTGGTTAAGGCAGAGCAACTCAAAGGATTGGTGTTTTATGAAAGTAGCCGTTATGGGCTTTGGCACCGTCGGCTCGGGAATTGCGGAGATCCTTTCGCAAAATAAGGAGTCGGTAGAAAAACGTGCCGGTAAAGAGATTTCTTTAAAATATATTCTCGATATAAGGGATTTCCCCGATTCTCCCTTTGCAGAGTTTCTTACCAAGAATTTTGACGATATCGTAAACGATCCCGAGGTAGAGGTCGTTTGCGAAACGATAGGCGGCGCAAAAATCGCCTACGATTTCACGGTAAGATGCTTAAAGGCGGGAAAAAGCGTTGTAACCTCAAATAAGGAGCTTGTTGCAACCAAGGGCCCCGAGCTTTTACAGCTTGCTTATGAAAATAAGGTAAGCTATCGCTACGAGGCATCGGTTGGCGGCGGTATTCCCATTATCCGTTCTCTTTACGATTCTCTTGCAGGTAACGAAATTACCTCTGTAAAGGGAATACTTAACGGTACCACCAACTATATTCTTACAAAGATGATAAACGACGGCATCTCCTTCGATACCGCACTTGCGCAGGCACAAAAGCTTGGCTATGCCGAGCAGAATCCCGCAGCAGACATTGAAGGCACCGACGCCTGCCGTAAAATCGCAATACTTTCCTCAATTTCGTTTGGAAAGTATATAGATCCCGATCTGGTAAACACCACGGGTATTACCAAGATCACTCTTGACGACGTTGCTGACTGCGAGGCAAGAAGCTCTGTTATAAAGCTTTTGGGAATTGCCGAGCTTTCAGAGGAAGGCAAGCTCTCTGTAAGAGTTGAGCCCACCGTTATTGATGAAAATAATCCTCTTTCAAACGTTGAGGGAGTATTCAATGCCATTACCGTAACGGGTAACGCGCT